>JAJDBA010000217.1 GCA_029261675.1 Nitrospinaceae bacterium | reverse complement strand
TGGAGCGGGCCAGCCCATTGACGCGGCGGCGCGCCCGGCTAAAAGAAGCATGTAATTTGAGAAAAACCTGATGAAGGAGCTGCCGGAAACGACTACCAAAAAGAGGCCGTCATTCCCGCCATGGAAAACCTGCCAAAATGGAAGGGTTGATCTGGGAAATTGGAAATACGTGGAGGCTTGGAGGGGAGAAAGTGAACGCCTACATTTATGGGGCTAGATTTGGACAATGTAAAATCCGATTAAAAAAAGGGACCGCATCGAGCGGCCCCTTTTTGTTTTGAGTATTGGAAGGAAACTAGCTGTTAGTTTCCTCTTTCTTCTCGGTGATGGGGCGAATCACTACCCGTCCGTCACGCGGTAGAGCGTCGAGGAGAACATCGAATCCATTTCCATCTTTATGTTGAAACACCGATCCTATGGCCGTCCAATAACTTTGGGCGTTGTTTTCGCCGAAGTTGCGAACCTGGTAGGCCCGGTGTGAGGGTGTTTTTTTAGTTTCTGTAGTCATCGTCTTTCCTTTCAGTTTGTGGCCAACCCTTTGTCGGCCTGATGCGCTCGGAAATTATCCCGGCTGAAAAAATTTCACCCTCTTCTCGGGAGACCGCTTGCGGCGGAAGACGGGTACGAAATTTTTTCAGCCGGGATCACCCTGGCATCCACTGTCCGACATAAATGGGTTTGGCCGTTGAAAGGAATTGGCGATGTTGAAAAAAGTAAAAACTCTAACGCGTTCCAAAGATTTAATCTAAAACACCATGCATCACAAGAATTGAAACTGTTTGAACAAGATTTCCAAAATAAATATGATAATATTTGATTTTCGATCACTACTGTCCGGGGAAAGTTAGTTGATATTGGATGGGTTCTGTTTTGATTTTTTTCAGTCGTTCGGGTTTGAGTGTCAAGATATCGATCAGAGTCTTGCGTTCCGTCAGGATTTCCCTAATAACGCGGCTTAGATACAGCAATGAATGCGCAAACCGGGCCTGATATTTTATGTAAGCGAGTAGCAAGTAATAACACATCGCCACCCACACCTGCGTCATCACCGCATTTTTACTGCTCCCCAAAAATGATTTGATCTTCAGGTTCTGCTTGATCCATTTGAAGAACAACTCGATCTGCCAACGCGATTTATAAATCGCCGCAATGGTGGACGCTGCCAGCTTGAAGTTGTTGGTCATAAACACCAGAACCTTTTTCTTCTCAGCATCGTAAAACTCAATCCTGCGCAACTCTTCAGGATAATCCCGGCTCGCATAAACGTTCGCCATGCGCACGGACTCGTCGCTAAGAACGCCTTTGCCTGTGGGCTCTTTATGCTGTCCGGTGACCTCGTACTTGAAGTTCTTTTTCGCGCGGGTGACAAAGGAAACCCGGCGTACAGTCAATGAATAAAGCCATTTGAAGTCGAGGTAGCCACGATCTATTGATACGATGCTGTCCGGTTTAAGAGGAAACGCATGCTCCTTCACCACCCGCGCCTCGTGATGCTTGCCGTCGGTGATCACCATGAACGAGGGCAACGCGCCGCTGTGATCGTACTGACAGTGTAATTTGATCGCGCCCTTGGTCTTGCGGAACTTTGCCCAGGGAAACACCGACAAACAAAGATCAATGGTCGATGCGTCCAGAGAGTAAAGCGGATTCTTGAACCGGAACTTGTGCTTTGGCGTTAAGTTTTTACAACGGCCCAGCAAGTGATAAAATAACTCCTCGAATATCCTGAAGTCCCGACGGTTGTTCGCGTCAGCCAGCGTCGAGCGGCAAACACGGGTCAACCCCAGGTGATAGCACCGATTTGACTGGGCGAGGAGGCCCGTTTCGATTTCGCGTAGACTGTCTTTGCGGGTGATTTGGGAATACAATAACGTGATGAACTGTTTCCACGACGTGAACGACTTGGCGTAGCGGTCGCCTTGATGGCTATTGACGGCCTTGTCGAAATGGTATCTCGGTACAAGTTTCAGTAGTTCTGAAAACACAGTTCCGACTTGGGTCATGGCTTGATCCTCCAGTGTTGACAATGGTTTTCGACGAACTCATTATCTAACAACTGAAAAGGTTAAGCCATGACTCTCATTTTTCCCCGGACGGTAGTGATTTTCGATAATTCATTAAATCAATCCGAGGTCCCGGTGATTTAAAAGAGAATTTATTTGTAAATTTTTCTAACCCCAACAAAATAGTTCCCAAATTGAAATGAAAAAACCAATTGAAGCAAAATATCATGATTGGATAAAAGTTTTTGTAGGCGGAATGTTTGCGTGGATTCCTCTTCTTTTAGCGGGGGGTGTGATTTCTTTTATTCTATCTCTGTTTGGCATCAACGATTCCAACTTTAAAGGTGACACGATTTTCCAACAAGTTTTCATATGGATTTATTTATTATTATTTGGTTTATTTCCCTTTTTATTATTTATAGTTTTGTGGAAAAAATGCGAATCTGGACCTTCTAGCTATTGGGAACTATATGATGAAGGTATGGATGCACAACCAGACAGAGTTTTGGAAATCTCAAAAAAAATGCTGGCATTTTCTCTTGAATGCAAAAATAAAAGGAAACGACTTTTAAGATTATACAAGGTCCTTCAAGTAATTTATTTTGGGTATTTAAATTATCCAATTCGTTTGGGAATTACAGAATCGGAGGTAATAAAAAATCCAACTGAACTTCATAAGAAAATGTGGAAATTCCTACAAGAAGTTCTGAAAAATTATGATGAACTTCAAGGCGAAAAATCCCTTCCTGATAAATACTATGGAAGTTATCCCCACGAGGAGGAATTACAGCGAATTATTACCGGCCATTATGAGAGGTTAAGGGCGAAAGAAGAGGAAGAAAATAGAAGGAAATTAAAACTAGCTTGGGAAAGGGAATTGAATAGCCCGACCATAATAAACGCACTTGAAATTTTTGACTTAAATAAAGATCAATGGGAAATAAATGACATTGCTTTTCGTAGAAAAACTATGGAACATCTCATTAACTGTGGGTTCGCTGGAAAACTAAAAACTTTAGACTTAAAAGCTGTCGCCGACTCTCACCAAACCTTAATTGATTTTCATAGCCGGCATCCTGAGTTCAATTAAACTTTCAAGTGCTAAATAAAAATCGTCTTCTTCGCTCAATGTTTGACATAGCTTCATCTGCTAGTTTGTCGTTCATTTTCTCCTCAATAGTATTTACTACCATCTCCAGTTGGTCGCCTAATTTATTAAGCTTGTTGTTCGATAGGGCAAGGTGATCAAAAATAGCAATCAAGGCTGATGCAAAGTTTTCTATTGGACGCGAATAAACGCTTAGAAACCAATCCACATTGTAATCATTTTGATCTTTGGAATAGACTTCCTTCAAATCAGTTTCTTTCAAAACTTTTCTTATAGTCTCAAATTCACCAAGGGCCAAATCAATTTTCTCAAAACCTATCTCTTCATTGAGAATTTCATTTAATGGTATGAAGTTTGGGCTAAAAACCTTAGCGAAATGCATTAAGACGTCGCCATAAAAAAGTAGCCTATCCTTAGAATGAAACTGTTCTCCTTTAATTTCATTTCCCATGTCAAAAAAAGGAGAGGACTGATCTATCCCTTTTTCAATTCCCTCAACTTCCTCCTTATTTCCTTGAAAGCTTGTCAAAAGCAATTTAGTTAAAGATGTTATGTTTTCCCTTTGACAGTAAATTTGAGTTTTCAGGCCTTCGTTTTGAATAGGATAAGACGAAATTAAATCTTTCCAGTATTTATTTATGGTTACTTGTCCAGAGAATACTGCATGATTTGGAAACCTATAAATCCCTAATTCAGGATGGCGAGCAATATAGTCCATGCGGGGACAAAGGAAGGGGTGATGGCCACGCAAAACCAGAAGTTGGCCGCCCTGATTTAACCTCTTCCTTAAAGAACGCGGTGTTTCTATTAATCGTTCCTCCGGTTTGCAGGAATAACTGATGCTCTGTCCAGAGTTCCAGGTATTGGTTGTTGTGTTTGTGTCCGCTGTGCTTGTTGTTGTCCCTTTGGTTTCTGTTTCCTGTCCTCCCAGCGTATTAGAAAAAGTCGCTCCAGTTGCTTTTGTTTTCTGAGAACTTGAAGAATGAGTTTCAGAGGAACCTTCTGTAAAGGTGTCAGAAAGGCCCGTTGCTGTTGTTTTCTGTTTGTTCATACTCCTGTTTAAGGTATTGGTCCTTGAAGTATTGTAGCCTTTACTCCAATTTCGGGAACGATTTTCTCCCCTGCTTGTTCCGGAGTTTTTTGAATCATTCTTTGTGAACACATCAAAACCAATCATGTCTGCAAAAGTAAAGGGTCCTGACAAACCATCCGATTCTGAAGTATTTTCCCCGTCTCCTCTACCCTGACTTTGATTTCTTCCTGTCATATTGGAGCTGCCGTGGCCAACGCTATCGCCCTTAGTATGGGAAGTATTTTTACTTTTCCCCCTGGCCCTGCTTTGTTGTGTGCCTTGGGAAACGCTGCTGCCAGTACTGGTGGAGTAAGTTTCACTGGACCCATGCGCCTCCGCCCAATTTTTCCCATGAGAAACCGACTCTGTATTGCTCAATGTGAGAGTTTTACCTACAGCCTCACTTCCGCCTTTTGCTTTATTCACACCAATGGTGACACTTTGAACATCAAATATTTCTTTGCCAATAACACGGGAAAAATAGTCTAATTCATGTAATTCATTGGACCCGAACGCCTGGATTAAGGCGGCATTCCCCAGAATGGAACGAGCGCTGTTTTCACCATAAATCTCATCCAGCTGGCTGATATGCTGGAGAAAAAGCCAAATATTTGCCCCTCTGCTCCGAATAGTCGCCATCCCTTTTTCAACCGCATCCAGTTTTCCAAATGCCGGAAATTCATCCAGCAGGAAAAGGACGCGTTGGGATTGGTCAAGGTTGCTGGATGAATTTCCAAATACAGAATTGACTTCTTTAAGCTGGAAAAGAGCAATATTGAAAAGCAAACGTACCCAGACTTCACACCCGGAAATGTATTCCTCGGGAATTACTAAGTAGACGGTGGTAGGTTCTCTTTGCAAAAGATCAAAAGAGAAAGTCGAATTCGAAATAATATTTTTAAATTCACGCCTACCAGACCAAGCCAAATTGGTTTTGGCTTGCATAAATGCGTTGTCAGGGATTTTGGTTTTATCGCTTGCGTCAGTTAAGAGTTCAATAAAGTCT
>JAJDBA010000216.1 GCA_029261675.1 Nitrospinaceae bacterium | reverse complement strand
CTGTCAATAGAGTCGTTTTATTTGTCATATTCTTTCCGTAAGAAATGAGAGTTGAGTTGTCTTATAAATAAGATGCTGTTATCCCTGCAAAAATAAAGAAAAAGGCTTCTACAATTTCTGTAGTTGCACCTAAAGTGTCACCGGTGATACCACCGATCATTTTTTTGTAAAAATAAAATAATCCGGAGATGAGAATGGTGAATGCTACCAGCGCTATTGCACCTATCTCAATATTCAGATAAAAAATCATACCAAGAGGTATCGGGCAAAATAATAAGGCTGACCAGTTGCTCCTTTGGTAAAAGTCTGTAGCTAAAGCTCCCTGAGGCTTAACGTGCTCTACTAACGTTAAGCCTAAAACCTGTGCGGCTCTGGAGAGTGCCGGTATAATTATGAACCATAATGAAGAAACAGAGGTTTTGATTCCTGCAATTCCTCCCATTTTGAATAAAAGACAAAAGATTAAAGCTAAAACACCCATTACTCCAATTCGAGAGTCCTTCATTATTTCTAGAATCTTTTCTCTTGAACGATGTGAAAATAAACCATCTGCAGAATCGGCAAGTCCATCAAGGTGTAATGCTCCTGTGATTATGGCAAGAAACAAAACATCTCCGATTACCCTGATTTCCGAATAGGCGAAACAAGAAAAAAACCAGTCCACCGTCCAAAGCATGCCACCAATAATCAGGCCCACCAATGGAAAATAGATTACCTGTTTCCCATCAAACGTTCTTGCCGAGTTGGGCACGGGTAATATAGTTAAAAAGCCGATTGCGGATAAAAAGTTCAATATATCCATCCAATGGATGACCTCGCCGCAAGCAGACGGGGTATCCTAAAAATATTTTTATTTAACAGGCGTGGCAAGCCACGAGGAACTAAACCCACTTTGTGGGATTAAAATTCAATACCCTTTTGAGCGGGAATTCCCTGCTCCTTAAAAGGGTGTTTGATCATTTTCATTTCAGTGACAAGGTCTGCCATCTCAATTAGCTTTTCGGATGCGTTTCTACCGGTGCAGACAACATGCGTCATTTCGGGTTTATTTTTTATAACTTCCAAAACCTCATCTTCCGGGAGAAACTTGTAGTGCAGCACATAATTGATTTCTTCAAATATAACCATGTTGTATTTGCCACTATTGAGTTTTTCTTTAACAATCTCAAAAGCCTTGCGGGCGGTTGCCTTGTCCTGCTCAATATTTTCGGTGTCCCATGTGAATCCATCTCCCATTGGGACAACTTCAACATATGGGGCCAGCTTTTCAAAAGATTTTCTTTCTCCGGCTTTCCATTGCCCCTTCATAAACTGCAGTATGAAAACGTTCATCTTATTGCCAGCGGCTCTCATGGCGAGTCCGAATGCGGCAGTTGATTTGCCCTTGCCGTCACCCGTATTTACGATGATCAATCCTTTGCGTTTTTTTGGGTCTGCACCAGATGGTTTTCTCATAAGTTATTTTGCAGGACAATTATTGACATATCGCTATAACTGCCCGAGCATTCTCCAATTGTGGTTTTATATGATTTTTCATTTTCCAGAGTCAGATGTTCAAAAATATGAACTGGGATTTCAGGGGGTAATTTTTTGTCGACGAGATATTTGCAAATTTCTGTTGGCATAAAATCCCAGGGTAGTGGAATAATGATCGCAGATTTTCCTAGCTTTAAAGCCTGGACCAGGAATTCCTTGTCTTTTTCAATGTCACCGGCTTTATGGAAAGTGGTAAATATAGATTCCTCAAAAGGAACAGAAGCCCGGGTAGCTGCGATTTGGGCTGAGCTTATTCCGGGTATTTTTACGGGATCAGGATCTTCGCAATAGGTTTTTATATTATTGAGAAAATCATATCCCGAAAAATTCAAGTCTCCCATAAAACAGAACACGCAAACCTTTCCCTCACGTGACATGATGCCGACTTCATTAAGTTTTTCTTTTTGGTTCTTATAGTTTAACGAAACCAGTTTTGCGGATGTAGGAAAGTGGACCTTGGCATAATTTAAAACTGTTTCAAAACCAGAAATGACATCCGCTTTTTTCAGTATATCCCAACTTTTTAAAGGTAAAAATTGCGGGTCTCCTGGGCCAATACCTAAAGCATAAATCATAATGTACCTCGTATGCTCGTAATCATTGAACTTGCCAAATGGTTTAACCATTCTTTATTTGATGCCCAATAAATATGTGTGTAGAAAACATGGCAATTTCTGGTAGTGAATCCGTCTTTTACTAATACTCCTGCTTTTAGGGAGCTATTCTTCCATTTTGGCAGTTCATTATTCGTTGAGAAGGTAGAGTAGTGAAACTCATGGCCCTGAAGGATCAAATTTTTGCTCTTATTTGTGGCCTTGATGGGTTTGAGTTCGCGATATCCCAACGTAAGCTTTCTGGTTTTGATGGATGTTGAGAAGTCGAACAGTCCCACCATCGATAATTTTTTGTTGTTCGCGTCGATGATTTGTTTTCCCAAATACATGAGTCCACCACACTCTCCAATAATCATTTGACCGGCTATCCCTGCCTTTTTGATGTCTTTTATCATCGATTTATTTTGGTTCAAGGATTTTGCATGAAGCTCAGGGTAGCCACCCGGAAAATAATACCCATCCATGTTTTTTGGCAAATGGGAGTCATGAATTGGCGAGAAAAAGGAAACGTTGAAACCCTGATGACAAAGGAAATCCAAAGTGTCTTGATAAATAAACTGGAATGCCTCATCTCGTGCCACAGCAATATTGAACGAACAAGGCTTGGCTTTTGTTTTCCACCGACTTGGTTCTTGTTTTATGTTTGCAGTACTCCTTGACGGTTTATTTAAATTAAAAAGTTTTTTAAATAATTTCATATCGATATGAGACTCAATATGGTTTGCCCATTTTTTATAAATAGTAGCCTTCCCTTCAATGCTTTGGTGTAGTCCCAGATAACGATTAGGTATGCTTAAATCTGGAGAAGTGGGCAGGCAGGCAAGAAGTTTCGCTGAAGTATGATGTTCAATGGAGTCCTTTATTATCTGAGCATGACGAACACTGTTTATGTTGTTGGCTATTACACCAACAAGGTTCACTTTCGGGTCAAGTTTCATATACCCTAGTACTAGAGCCGCAGCGGACCGGGCCATGGCCTTGCCATCAATGACAAGTAGAACAGGCAAGCCCAGGTGTTTGGCAACCGCCGCAGTAGAACCTTTTTCTGATGTTGACGATGCGCCGTCATGAAGCCCCATTACACCTTCAACAATTGCCAAGTCTCTCTCAGTCATGATGTCGTTGAATAAGTTGGTGACATAATTTTTACTACACATGACCGTGTCGAGGTTGTAGCTGGGTCGACCGCACGCTCTTTTATGATGACCGGGCTCAATATAATCAGGTCCGATTTTAAAAGGTTTTATCGAATAACCTTTTTGTTCGAGCAAGTGCATGAGCCCCACGGAGATAGACGACTTGCCCACTGAACTGTGAGTTCCTGCCACAACCAAACCTTGATATTTATGAGAAGGTTTCATTTTAGGAATTTGTCTGAATTCAAGAACATATAATTAGGGTTTGGTTTTTTCAATTAAATAAAGTTTACCTGTTGCCGGGTCTCTAAAAACATTTCCAAGAGATTCGTAGCCCTCTCCACTACCTTGAAGATTTTTGAGGCCAGGAGGCATATCCGAAAGTTCTTGTCCTTTTTCAATTTTTTTAGCCGTTGTTAAATGGTCTATCAGGTCTGGGCTCAAAGCTACCAATGCGGCAATGAGGCCACATGCAAAAACAAGCATGATATCTATGAAATTTGCAAGAGGACCTAAAGGGTCTTCATCTTGATGGTCGAATCGGCTATTTCTCCAAGCAGGTGTTTTCATTTTTAAATATTCTAATCGGTAGTTCGTAATGCTTCATCATACCAACGGCGGCGCAAACGTCCGAGAATGAAACCTATGATGCCAGTTAATAATCCTAAAACCGTTGTATCGAACGCTATGGTTACCGAATGGGTTAATATTGAAAGGTCGCCTTGACCCAAGCCTGCTAAACCCGGCCCAAGGGGGATTAATGTGCCCATTAACCCAAGCATGGGCGATACACGAGTCAGAATGTCTGTTCTCTCGATTCTCGCTCGAGCCATGTTTTCGAAATCAGCTAAGTTGTCATCTAGGGCAAATTTCTTCAGCACCCAAAAACGCTCGCCGATGGCAGTTCCCACTTCCCATAGGGCGAGTAGGAGCATTAATCCCAATCCAATTATTATTGGATAGAGAAGAGAAGAAACGAAATCGTGCATTAAGGTTACAGCCCAATTATTTAACATCAGTTCTTCTCCCAGGGTTTTTGGCGTCCGCGATAAATCCCTGCTAATACTAATCCAATAACCGTACTCCATACCAGCCATTGGTGTTCGCCCAGTGCGGCCTGAATTCCTGACAGCTCGGATTGATTTTTACCTTCTGTTTCATCATATTTAACTTCTGCTATTGCTGTCATTTGGGAATCTTTAGGTTCTTCCATAATTCGAGCATTATCCAAAATTTCTTTGAGATTTTGCAATTGTTCTCCTGTGAGATGGGGGCTTATCCAATCATAAATAGGATGGTCGGGATGGGTATGCCCGCTCCCCGGCAAACCATTCTTGATAATTAAGTCCACGAAATCTTGGCTTAAATTCTTTAACGTTTCTTCATCTGCTTGCCAAAACCCTTTTTGCGCAGCAACCAGCATGATTGCCAGCATATTTGTTTTTACGTGTGCATTATGACCCTTTTCAAGGAACTCATCGAGACCCAGATTATGTTTGTCATCCACATAAACAGATTTTACTTCATCCCACATCCAGCTTTTTATGATATCTGGATTGGTGACTTGCCAGCCCCAGAGATATTCTAGAAACTCGCTACCCATGGTTCGTGCCCCGGAGTAATCGTGATCCATTAGGGGTTTAAGCCATGCCGGGTTTAAGAATTGCCCCCTTAGTTCGGCCATTAGAGCCTGATCCAGGGGAGTGAGGGTTGCATTTTTGGGATCGGCATGATGAATCACTCTAGCGGAGGGCGGTTTTCCTGTTAAGCTTTCTACAGCAAGGCTCAGCCCACCCATGTAGTCAAAGGCATCATTGTTATCCATTAATCCATATAGATTGCTGGCTCGTCCCAAGTATGTGTTTTTCACATTAGCCAGATTGGCGGCAAACTGTTTATTCATTCGTTCGCCACGGTAACCCATTCCATAAGCATGTCCCATACGATTGAGATAAGCTTTTGCAATTTCCATCCTATCTTTCCAGGATCCCGATCTTTCTGCGAGGCGGTTTACTCCTGCACCATAAGAGCCTGGAGCCGTACCAAAAATGCGAAGGCTTGCTTCACGTCCTGCTTGACTGCTAGCTACACCTTCGGAAAGAAGTTTCTGGGTTTCTTTCACCCAGTTTTTGGCGACTTGGTTTTCTTTTAGGCTTTCTGTTCCGCCTGTAGCTAATTTTTCCAAAGGCTTCAGTGCTTCCGCCAAGGGTGAAGCTAATTCAGGATAACTTTTTTGAATGGTTGTGCTGGCACCATCCAGTGCGAGAAGAACGGATTTATCTAACCAGTCGAGTTGGGCACCATAAAGATCTCGAAATAATCCTGATGTCACAAAAACAACATCACGACGTTTGCGAGAGTTCCCTAAAGGAAGTCGTTGAACTCCTGTCAATATTCCTCGTCCATTCCAAACGGGTTCCAAGCCAAGCAAATCGAAACCAAAAGCGATCATCGCACCTTCATCACGCACGGCATCTGATGCCCAGAGTATGACAGCTTCCTTTTCGTCTTTTTTTACTGTCGTGTCTTTACGGGCTTTGGCCGCCAGTTCTTTACCCAGGTTATAACCAAGACGTGTTGGGAGAAGACTGCCATCAAGAGCATGGAAGTTTCTTCCGGTGGGTAACGATTCGGGCGTACGAATGGGGTCATTTCCTTTACCGGGTTCAACATAGCCTCCTTTTAGCGCGTTAAAAAGACTTCGGCGCTCTTCTGCAGGAGATTTTACAAGATTTGCGGTGATTGTTTTTTGTTTTAAAATGCTATTCTCTTTCACTAGCATGGACTTAAGCATTATGTCGACGGCATTTTTTTTCCAATCGAGTCCAAAAATATGCAGGCCAAGAGGCATAAAGTTTTCTTGTAATTTTGTGAGGTAATGCCCCGTCTCGTGGACCAATAAGTCATCATCAACTTCTTCAAAACGTATACCTCGAACCTTTAGCTCGGCGGCCATGCTTGAAGTCAGTTCATCTTTCAAATTTAGAGTATCTATTCGTTCACGAATTGCAGATACAGCACGAATGCGAGCAGGGGAGCTTGGGTCTGTGTCTGCGGCTTCAAAACTTTCTATGAGCTGCCTTAATCCTAAAAGATCATCATAAAGCTCTGTGGTGCTCAGAGGAGGGGTAAGGTGGTCAATCATCACAGCGAGTCCACGGCGTTTGGCCTGAATGCCTTCACCCACACCATCGACTATATAAGGGTAGATTCCTGGAGTTTCTCCAGCGATGTGCCAGGAATAATCAAGGGAACCTACACCTGTGCTATGGCGAGGTAAAAACTCGTATGTGGAATGTCGACCTAAGTGAATGATTGCGTCAGCTTTAAAAATGTGACGTAACCAAAAATAGAATGCAAGATACTGATGAGTAGGCGGAAAGGTTGTATTGGCATGTAAAAGCTCTTCATTGAGCTCCCAGCCTCTGGGTGGCTGTGGTCCCATAAAAATATTTCCGAACTGAATTCCCGGTATGAGAATTTGTTTATTATGAACCATGACTTTGCCTGGCGCTTTCCCCCAGCCTCTGATTCCTTCTATATTTGTTGCTCGAATCGCTTGGCTCAAAGCTTCCGCTTTTTCCCAGTCACCTGAATTTTTTAACAGATTGTGGTATTCCGCTTCCAATTGATCTAACAGCGCATGTGCTCTGTCGCGAGCCGGATGTTCGGTACCCTCCAAAACAAATTTTACGTCACTCATGACTCGATTCATGAGCCGTTCTATAAGGGCAGGTTCATTGGTTTTCAATGCGACTTTAAGGTTTTCATGCAAAAAGCCCAAAGGTCCTTGCTCTAGTTCAGCGCGTAAAGAAGAGGGGAGTTGCCCCAGCCATTCCCGGTATTTATCGGGTGTGACGGTGATCCCCGATTCAGCCATGCTCTTCAATGCGTCAGCTTGCTCAGGAAGGTTGACACCTTTTTCCTGAATAAGGTCTAAGAGTGCTGTCGAGCTTTTGGGAAGTGAGCCAGTTGAATAGCCTTCGGCGTTCATCAAGTTTAGAATGTTCCAGAGGCTTGCGGGAACATCTAGATTGTCAGCACCAATATTATGCCTTCCGGGAGGATGATTGTAGTAAATGACCGCAACTTTTTTATCAGAGTTGTTTTTGGATCGAAGGTTATACCATCCTGCTACCCGTCGGATCATACGCTCTACCTGCTTTGGCAACGGCTCGGTAATGCTGAGACGCAAACCTGTTTTTTTGTGCATCCATGCCTTTGCCGCTGTGGCTAAAACCAGAGATTGGGAAACTCCTTGAATCTCGGGCATCGCAACCCGGTAATGAACCGAGTTCCAAGGGAGACCATCTTCCGACAGTGTCCATTGCTGTTGAGTTCGGTCTACCAGGCGGATTCCTTTTAGTACGGAAACATTTAATTGTTTAAGCTCTTGAATAGTTTCAACACGTCCCTCTCCTCCGCCGATTACAAAATCCTGAAGAGAAATAACACCTGCTAAGGGGGCTTGTTTAGTGAAGCCTTTAATAGCTTTTAAAGCGAGGGTGCTGCTTTTCCCCCAAGCTGCAAAAACGGCAATACAATCCATTCCTTCATTTTTTGCAGAGGAGCATAGTTGATCTATCAGATCAATATTACCTTTTCGGTCACCTGTGTCATGGTCGATTATGGCCACCCAAGGTCGCTTGGTTAATGTGACTTTCTCTTTATCGATAAAAGAGCGGTTGCGATAAAACCGAACCTTTTTTTGCGGCTTCATGGGAGCGGGTTGGATGTCAGCGCCGGCTATTTTAAAAATCAGGGCAATTAGATTTGCTAAATTTTCCTGTCCACGTGCTTGCCAGTAACCTTTGGCATGGACCCAGGTTTTTTGCCGGGGGAACTCCTTGCTGAGCTCACTTATCCAGTCTCCCAAGCTTTCTTTTTCGTTAGCAGACCGTCCGATACGCTTCATTCTGTCTCTATCGAATCCTTGGAAAAGAAGGCCTTGACGATCTTGCGAACGTTTTATGAGAGAAAGTGTTGAGCTGATAGCGAAGAATGGGCGCGAATTATTTTTTTTATCTATCAATGATTGCAGACGAACCGCAGTATCTCCAAATACCCCCACTGTAAGAACCACATCAGCATTGTTCCATAAAGACAATACTTCTGCGTCGGTCATGTGAGCCAATTGAGAAGTGGAGCGAAACTCGAGCTTGTGACTTTTATGGTGGTCGAGAAAATAATCTGCTCCTGCCGCCAAAGCCGTGGAAGACCGATCTGAAACAACGGCAAATAGGGTCTTCGCGTAGGCTTGGGGAGTGGAAACCAGTAGAAGGATAAGAACTAAGAAAAATTGAAAATATCGAAGATTCCCAACTAGGTTGAATTTTGAGCAGTTATTTATTGTGGGCTTCGATTTTTTCATATTATTTAAAGGTATAAGTGAAGCCACCATAGGCCGAAGCACCTGCGGTTCCGCGTCTTGAAATTTCTTCATACTCTTTGTCGAGAATATTTTCACCACGCGCATTTATCTCTATATTTTTATTAAATTTGTAACTCATGGCAACCCTTAAGGTAGCAAACCCTGGAACAGTTCGGGGGGAGTTAGTAGTGTCATCTAATACACCACTGCGTGCTCTAAGTCCCAAGTGTGTGAAAATCTTGTTGTTCCAGTTATGAGATAATGTGGCTGAATACTGATGCTTGGGACGACGGTTTAAAGGTCTGTCAGAGATTTCATCAACTGCTTCGGTCCAAGTGTAGTTATTAGAAAGGTGTAGATTGCAGGGTAGTTTTATTCCTACATTAGTTTCTATGCCTCTCGATTTTGCTTTCCCAATGTTTATGGTTGGAGTGGTAAAAGTTTGAAATGTAATCAGGTTTTCAAACTCGATATTAAAAAAGGTAAGCTCTACTCGCACAATTTTATTGAAAAGATCTTTGTCCATTCCAATTTCAAAAGATTTTGATTTTTCTGGTTTTAAGTCGGGGTTGCCACTTTGGGGAAAAGTGAGTTCATTGGCGGTGGGTGCTCGAAATCCCGTTGCATATGCGCCACGTAGTCTGAAGTCCCATTGCTTAAAATTATAAGCCCCTTCAAATCTATAGGTCAGCGCATCTTCAAATTTGTCATTGATATCTTTTCTGAATCCGGCAGTCAGAAGAACTCGTTCATCCCAGTCAAATTGTCCTTGTAAAAAATAGCCTTGGTTAAACCTGTTTTTCGTAAAAGCGGACCTATTATTTTTAGCATTTTGTGCTAGGTACTCAACTCCAAACACCCCAGAAAAGTTTTCATTTATTTCTACATTATTTTGTAGATCGGCAACGTAGGTATTTGAAAAAATATCATCATTAGAACCGGTTTCTACATCCGTATCCCTGTAATGGTAACTTGTGCCAGGGGTGAGTTTCATTCGCCACCATGGTGTAATATCCTTTGAGATGGGGAGGGCAATATTAAAGCGCTCTTTAGTAGTATCGCGAAACTCTCGATCCCCGCTTCCTATATCTACGTCAGAATACGAACGCGTGTACCCACCTACAAATTCAATTCTTCCATCCTCGGCGAAACTTGTTCCTACTCTTGAGGAAAAAGACGTGTTTTCAAAACTGTCTTTCTCGGCACTGCCTCCATTTTCAGCGATTCGATTTTCGTTAAAATCTGAAAATCCGGCTATATCTGTTCTTGAAGCTGAGAATGAGTAGTCCGTATCACCAAAAGATCCAGAACTTCCCAGACTTTCCTTGAATGTTCCAAAACTTCCGCCTTCAAAAGACATATAGTGGCTAGGGGTGCCTCGGCCTTTTTTTGTGATTATATTGATCACCCCACCAACTGCATCCGCACCCCAAACTGGGGTCTGAGGACCTCTTAAAACTTCTATCCGTTCAATATTTTCGGTGTTGAGATTTCGAAAATCAAATCTGCCTAGAGTATTGTTTTTAACTTTTACACCATCAATAATTACCAATACGCCCTTTGAGTCTACACCCCGCATACGAATTGTGGATTCTCCGCCCACACTACCCTGTTTGTAGACGCTGATACCAAGTTGATCGCGTAATATATCTTCTACATGGGGGGAACCAGATTGCTTGATTTCTTTTTCGGTGATGATTTTGATGGAACCGGCGTATTTTTTTGCCGTAGTTTTTAGCCTGCTAGCAGAGACTTCAACGGGTTGAAGTTCGATTGGCTCTTCTGAATAAACGGGAACAGCTGCCAACGTCAGGCAGAGGATTACAAGCGTGGATAGTCGGATACTCTTTTTCAATGTGTTCTCCCTCGAGATGATATTCCGGCAGGTCTCCTGACTTAGGGCTATCTACTTTCCGCGCCTTCCCATCAAAAACGACAGTGGCATGAAGCGAATTTCGTACCCGATACAGTTGCGGGGCAGTGTTGGATTTACACCAAGCTTCCCTTGACCGGAAATGTTTTTAATTAAATTCCTATTATCTTTGATACCTCTTTCATATTTACGGAATCTGTTAACAAATCGGAAAGACGATCTAATTCATTTTGTCTAAACTGAGTGAAGTCGAAAGGCTTTGAAGGTGTGTTAACGTTTCGCTGTTCTCTTATATAACAAAGTAACGCTTGACGAAAGAGATTATTGTCCAAAAAGCCGTGGAGGTATGTGCCTAGAACCGTTCCTCCTTGATTGATTATCCCAAAATTCATAGAGTTTTCATCATCTGGGCTGGTAAATAACGAAGGATAAGTAGTATTGAAAGTGGTTCGTCCCATATGTATTTCATAACCATGACAGGTCAACCCACTCTTGAAAATACTGCTTTCTACAGTTGTGATTTCAACCTGACGTGTTAGTTTTTCAGAATCGAATGTCGTTTCTAAATCGAATAATCCCAGCCCTGTCGATTCGCTACTTTGGCTTTCCATGTTTTTAGGATCGCGAATGATAGTGCCAAGCATTTGAAATCCTCCACAAATACCCATTACAAGAGAACCCTTTTCGTGGACACTTAAAATCGCTTTGTCCATCCCTTGCTGCTTTAGGTAGATCAGGTCATCAATGGTGTTTTTACTTCCTGGAAGGATTATTAAATCCGGATTCCCAATTTGTGATGGGTGATTGATATAGCGAAGAGAAATAGATGGGTCATAGGCCAAGGGAGAAAGGTCTGTGAAATTTGATATTCTTGGTGTCCAAATCACTGCGATATCTAAGGCACCTTCGACACCCGGCTCGGCGCAATAGGACCACTTTGGAATGGAGTCCTCTTCGTCTACCACCAGGTTCTTGGAGTAGGGAATGATACCGAGTACGGGTTTTGAAACCATATCTTCAAATTGTTTTACGCCAGGCATTAATAAATCGACATCACCTCGGAATTTGTTGATGATGAATCCCTGTACACATTTTTTTTCGTTCTGGGTTAGCAGATCATAGGTTCCCTTCATCCAGGCGAAAACACCGCCTCGATCAATGTCACCTACAATAATAACTGGAGTGTCTGATTGTTCTGCAATGAACATATTTACCAGATCCCATTTTTTCAAGTTGATTTCTGCAGGGCTACCCGCACCTTCGATAATTACCAAGTCGTATTCTTCTCTTAGTTTTTGCAAAGCTGAAAGAACAATTTTTTTGTGTTTCTCATGGAGTGCGTAATAGTTTTTGGCATTGCGAGACTCGCTTGGCTTTCCCATCAGGATAACTTGTGAGTTATTGTCGCCGGATGGCTTCAATAATATAGGGTTCATCAAGACATCTGGACTGATGCCGCATGCCTCTGCTTGAAACACTTGGGCACGCCCCATCTCATCTCCATTTTTCGTTACATAGGAGTTGAGAGCCATATTTTGAGCTTTGAAGGGGGCTACCTTGTACCCCGATTTGAAAAAATATCTACAGATGGCAGCGGTCAAAATACTCTTTCCAACTCCCGAACCTGTTCCCTGAATCATTAAAGTTTTCGCTGTCATTTAAGCGGGCCTCCTACGTTTTAAAAGCCAGACGAAAAAGGGTCCTCCTAAAATGGCAGTAATGATACCCACAGGGATTTCTGTAGGAGCCAATAAGGTTCGGGCAAATGTGTCGCAGATAATTAAAAAACTGGCGCCGAATAGCATGGATGCGGGAATAAGTATCCTGAGGTCAGGCCCAACAAAGAGTCGAACGATATGGGGGACGATCAGCCCTACAAAACCGATAGGGCCGCAGGTTGCCACAACGGTTCCGGTGATAAGCGAGGCGGTGATGAACCCGACTTTTTGAATCCTACCAACATTCACACCACGGCTGGATGCAGAATGGACACCCGTGCTGATAAGATTCATATCTCTACTGATAAACATTAAAATAAATATCCCCCCAAATACCACCGGGCATACACTTAGAATTGTTTTATAGTCGGTGATGTCTAATCCACCCATAAGCCAGCGAATGATCCTGAACGACTGACTGAAGTCTGCCATATAATGAATAAACATGACCATCGCCGCGAAAAAGAAATTGGCGGTGACTCCTGCTAGAAGCAACACCGCAGTCGGGAACTCCCCGTGACGGGTGCGCACAAGACTGAATACCAAAAAAATAGCACCGAGAGAGCCTGCAAAGGAAAATAATGAAACTACCGAGAAGCCCAGTATCGAAAAGTTTAAATTCAAGGCAATGGCAATTACGGCTCCAAGAGCAGCTCCGCTAGAGACACCCAATGTGAAAGGGGCGGCTAAATCATTTCTTAAAAGAGCCTGGAAAATAGCGCCAGCTACGGATAATGCGGCACCTGTTAAGGCACCCAGAAGAATTCTAGGCAGCCGAACCTGGAAAAGAATGTTGGCATCCACATTATTAGAAATATCCAATGTGGATGAAAATGCCTGGGTCAGACTGATTTCGCTGGAGCCAATCAGTGGTGTGATGCAAAGGGTCGCAAGGAATAATAAAAAAAATATTAAAAGGGTAGTCGAGTAAGACCGTAAATTCATATCAAATTGCCTATTACTAATTTCTTATCACAGGATGGACCATAATGTGACCATCTCTTGTGCTTAGATCGATATCTATGCCATAGACCTGTTCTAAAATATTTTTTTCGAGCACCTGTTCGGGAGTGCCGTCGCGTACGATTTCCCCATCATTTAAAAGCACAAGGCGGTTGCAAAACTGGGATGCGAGGTTCAAGTCGTGCATAGCAATAACCAGAGTCATATTATGATTTACATTTAGGCTCTTCAGGATATTTA
>JAJDBA010000215.1 GCA_029261675.1 Nitrospinaceae bacterium | reverse complement strand
TCCAAAACGTACGCCATTCATATGCAATTCTTTTAATTCTTTCTCCACACCTGCCTTGAGAGATTTCGCTCCCGCCTCGCGCTTGTCGGCCAACGCGATTGCCAGCTTCGATACTGTTTTTTCCTTATTCACAATATCAGCTGCAAGCTGTTTCATATTTTCTTCATTTCCCGCCAATTGCTCCAACTCGGTGGCAAACTGGTCACGCTTTTTCAGAATCTCTAAAACATCATTGCCATATTTTCTTTTGAGTCCTGTTATCTCTGCCAGCCGATCTTCTATTTCTTCCAATCGGCTAGGGTTAAACTCCAGAGTACGGTCATGCGATCTCAAAGCATCTTCTACCTCTTCCAATTCATAAAAAGCCGACTGCGACCGCTCAAAGGGGGATACCAGATCTTTATCAACCTCAATTAAAGGTTCCAGCTCTTTTAATATCTGCCGCAGATTTTCCAAAATAGAACCGCTTTGCTCTGATAATAAAGTCTGGCTCTGCTGTAGAGCGGAGCGAATTTTTTCAGCATGACGGAGTTTATTTTTTTCCGCTTTAATTTCTTCTTCCTCATCTTCGGAAAGGTTTGCGGCATTGATCTCTGAAATTTGGAATCCTAAAAACTCTTCCCTTTGTAAACGTTCTTGCTCATCCGTCTTTAAGGATTTTAATTTTTTGACCTGGCTCTGGTAATCTGCGAATTCTTTGGCAAATTTATCAAGACTTGGTTTGGATTTCCCAAACAGGTCGAGTAATTCGACATGAATTTCTGGGTGTAGAAGTGCCTGGTGGTCGTGCTGTCCATGCAGGTCTACCAGCCGGTCACCCAGTTTTGCGAGGGTGGCAACGGTGATCTGACTATCGTTAAGAAAACAACGGTTTTTCCCCGAATTGGAAATCTGTCTTTTTATATGAATCTCGCCTTCATCCGACTCGATCCCTATCTCCTGCACCATTGCCAGAGTTTCTACATCGGATATCTGAAAAATACCTTCTACCAATGCGGTGGCTTCGCCAGTGCGGATAGAATCGGTATCGGCTCTACCGCCTACTAACAAATTCAGCGCGTCTATAATGATGGACTTTCCGGCTCCGGTTTCACCGGTCAGAATATTCAGGCCCTTTTCAAAATTCACCACAAGGTTTTCAATAATCGCGAAATTTTGAATTCTAATTTCTTTTAGCATGGTGTTTTTTTAAGGAGATAAGTTTTCCAATAATTCCATTCCCTCTTCCCTGAGGGAAAGAAGTTTTTCATCCTGCGTATTATCTGTAAGTTGCATCAGTTTGTGAAGAGATTCTCGCGCTTGAGTGGAATTACCTTTTTTGACAAGAACCTGTGCGAGTCCCAAATGATTTTCTGCATAGTCCGGGGCCAACCGAACGGCCTCTTTTAAATGAAACACCGATTTATCGGAATTCCCACCCAGGAAAAAAGGCAATTCAAGATACAATTTCCCTAAAGCCCGATGAGGGCCGGCATGATTGACTTTGGGGTCCAATTCCACCGCTTTTTTCATATCTTCCTCAAAAGGCTCAATAATCCCCAAGCTGGCCCAAACTCCCTTCATTTCTCCCTGCTTGCCGCGACAAAGTCCTCTATAAAAATAGCTGATGGCAGAATCGGGCTGTAATTCAATGGCCCGAGAACTATGGAGAATGCATAAGTCATAATGATCATTTTTTGATTCACCCGCTTTTTTGGCTAAAGAGTATTGGGTTCGCGCTTGCCGCCATTGCCATTGATACTGATTGGGATTGCCCGCTAAAACTTTTTCTATCTGCGAGGCAATGCTCTGATACTCGATTTGCAATTGGCTTTTTTCGTGTAGAGTATCAATCTCAGCCAACGTTGTTGGGTTTTGCCCTGAGGCAACGGGAACACCAAAAACGAAAATCAGGAAAAAGGCAATCAAATACATGGTCGAATTACGCTATACTTATAAAATACAAATGATAAAAATGAATTTCCTAAAAGCAGGAAAGAAAATATTTTAATACCTCTAAAATGTATCACAAATGAGAAATCTAATAACAATTGCTTTTTCTATCGCGCTCTTTGTTTTAGCGACCTCGGCTTCAGCTGATTCAGACAACAAGAGTCCAGAGTTTGCCGTTAAAAAGCTTTTAGGCGAAATCAAACAAATTATTCAAAAGGATAGTTTGTCAGATGCTGAAATAGCGGCTAACAAAAAACATTCTGATATCGCATTGAGCGTATTAAAGGTGCCGGAAATCAGCCAGAAGGCCCTGGGCAAGTATTGGTCAAAGCATAATGAAGAACAACAGAAGCAATTTCAAACATTACTGGGAAACTTGTTTGTCCATGTCGCGTTTCCAAGTTCTGCAAAGTTTTTTGCAAATCTGGATATGGTTTATGGAAAGCCAAAAAGCAAAAAAAATATGATGATGGTTCCCCTGACCGTGGTGCACGAAAAAGAAGGTGAAGTAGACATCGATTTCAGAATGAAACAGACGGATGCAGGCTGGCAGGTGGTCGATGTTATACTTGATGGGGTCAGTATGCGCAATAATTTGCGGAGTCAGTTTTACAAAATTCTAAAGAAAAATGATTTTAAAGAATTGGTCCGGCGAATGGAAAAAAAATTAAAAGAGACGGTTGGATTATAGATAATAAAATGAACGACTCCGCCGCAAGCGGACGAGGTATCCGATAATAATATTTATTTAAAATGCGTGGCAAGCCACGATTTATTTTATGAGAAAAGAGAAAAAATGAAAAAAGTTGGAATGGTTAGTTTGGGATGTCCAAAAAATACCGTTGATACCGAACGAGTATTGGGCGATCTCGTTACTTCAGGGTATGACCTTACCCCCGATGAAGAAGATGCAGAGATAATAATCGTTAACACTTGTGGTTTTATTGAATCCGCAAAAAAGGAATCGATCGATACTATTCTTGAAATGGCTCAAAAAAAGATCGATGGAAAGTGCCAAAAGCTGATCGTAACAGGTTGTTTGGCAGAACGTCACACCCAAGAGCTGCTTGATGAAATTCCCGAAATCGATCACATGCTGGGGGTTGGACAATACCCGCAGTTAAAAAATATTCTTGAAGAGGGCGATTTTGACAGCCGCAATCATGTGGCAACGCCTGCTGAGTACTATGAGTCTTATACAGACCGGTTGCTGACCACGGCTTTTTACACGGCTTATTTAAAGATTGCAGAAGGTTGTTCCAACCGTTGTGCGTTCTGCATCATTCCTAAGATGCGCGGCCCCATGCGTAGTCGGTCACCCGAATCCATTTTAGCAGAAGCAGAAAACCTAGCCCAAAGGGGAGTTAAAGAATTCAACATAATTTCTCAAGACACAACCATGTACGGTTTCGACCTGGCTATGAAAGATGGTTTGGCTAGACTACTAAAGGGCATGGCTAAGATTAAGGGTGTTGAATGGATGCGACTTTTATACTGCTATCCAACCTTTCTCAATTCAGATGTCATTGACTACATTGCATCAGAAGAAAAGGTGTGCCGCTATATTGATGTGCCTCTACAGCATACGCATGATGAAATGTTGAAAAGTATGAAACGTCAGGAAACCGAAGGTGGCGTCCGCAAAATGATTGATGAACTGCGTTTAAAAATTCCTGAAATTGCGTTGCGAACCACTTTCATCACGGGCTTCCCCGGAGAAACGGACGAACACTTTAAACATATGTTGCGTTTCATTTGTGAAATGCAGTTTGACCATGTAGGTATTTTTACCTACTCGGATGAAGAAGGAACCACGGCTTTCGATTACCCCGATCGTGTACCTGAAGAAGTTAAAGAGGAAAGAAAAAATATTCTAATGGAATTTCAAAAAGAAATTGCGTTACGAAAAAATCAGGAAAAAGTCGGGCAAATTGAATCAGTACTTGTTGAAGGATTCGATGCGCAAGAAAACTATATAATGACAGGCAGGTTAGCCTCTCAGGCCCCTGATATAGACGGCCAGGTAATTCTTGAAAAATGCGAAGCCGAGCCAGGTGAGATTGTCCCCATGCGAATCATAGCGGCAGCAGATTACGATCTGGTTGCCGAACCGGTTTCTCAACCCGTTGAGTTGGCCGAATAGACCATCATGGGATTAAAACGTGTTGGCATTTTGACAGGCGGAGGGGATTGTTCTGGACTCAATGCTGTCATTCGCGCTGTCACACGATCAGCAATCATTGAACATGAAGCCGAAGTCGTTGGCATTGAAGATGGCTTTGATGGATTGATTTTTGATCGTCATCGAATGCTCAGTATAGCGGACACAAAAGAAATCCTACCCTTGGGCGGTACCATCCTCGGAACAACCAACAAAGGGCATCCCTTCGAGTACCGCGAGTTTGACAAAGAAGGTCGTGTCACCATCCGGGATTACTCCAAACAAACTATAGAAAATTTTAAAAAACTGAAACTCGATTGTCTTTTTGTTGTGGGGGGAGACGGGACTTTGCAAATTGCGCATCGGTTTTGTGAGTTGGGACTTCCTGTCATCGGCATCCCCAAAACCATTGACAACGATCTGGTGGGAACGGATTACACGTTCGGTTATCAAACCGCCGTTCAAGTTGCCTGCGATGCTTTAGATCGACTGCATACCACAGGGGAAAGCCATCAGCGAGTGATGATCCTCGAGGTAATGGGTCGGGACGCTGGGTGGATTGCCCTTGAAGCGGGAATTGCCGGAAGAGCGCACGCCATCCTGATTCCAGAAATTCCTTACCAACTTGAAAAAGTTTTGGAAAAAATTCATTTACGAAAAGAAGGAGGAAGTCCTTTCAGCATAATAGTAATAGCTGAAGGTGCTAAAGAAATTGGCAAAGACGCAATAACCAGCGAATCAGCTTCCAATCGTTTACAAGGCGTAGCTCAGCTAGGCGGGGTGGGCTTTTACGTTGCTCATGAAATCGGGGAACGAATCGACCTCGAGGTGAGGTGCACGGTTTTGGGGCATACCCAACGAGGTGGAACTCCGCTAGCGTTTGACCGTGTTTTGGGAACCCGACTTGGAACAGAAGCGGTTCAAGCCGCAGCCGAAGAAAAATTTGGAAACATGGTGGCGTTGCAGGGCCGCGAAATTATCCTCGTGCCTTTAAAATCTCTGGCAGGAATTGTGCGTCAAGTCCCGCTCGATTCTCAATTGATCCGCACCGCAGAATCTATCGGTGTTTGTTTGGGTCGTTAACCGGGTCTTGCCCGGTGGGAAGAGGTCGATACTCGTCAAACAAACCTAAGAACTTCAGGTTTTCTGCCTTGCTCTATTGCCTGATAGATGGCTTGAAACTTTCCCCAAACTTCTTCAACACTTGTGGCACCCTCCAAATAACTTACGACTGGGAAAAATGTTGTGTCGAGCTTAAAAGGCCCGACTAGATCGGGACGGCCGTTACCCACATGCTGAAAAATTCCGATAGTAGGTGTATTAACTGCATAACCGATATGCATGGGGCCCGTATTATTAGAAACCAGTAGGCTGGCCTGACTCAGCAGATAAGCGTAATTGACGATAGACATGTCAAAAGCAAAAAATATTCTATCGCTGTCTGGAAGGTCGAGTGTTTTTAATATTTCCAATTCTCTTTTATTGCCACCAAAAACAATATTTAAAGACGTTTCTTTCAATATCAAGCTTGCTAGATTGAAAAAGTTTTTCGATTCCCATAGTCGATCTATTGAGCTAGCACCTATATGGCAAACCACGAAAGGGTCTTTCAGTCCATTCTTATCGGTGTAGTTCGCAAACGCGCTAATTTCCGAATCGCTGAAAAATAATTCCATCTTAGGGTTTTCAAGCTCAACATTCATCTCCTTCAACATCAGAAGCCTGCGTTCAATGGCATGGAGGTTTCTTTCAGTGGAAGGATCGCTCATCGATTTAACATTGAATTGGTCAGGGCACCATTTGTGACCTTGATGATTCCAAAGAGGTGACGATTTAAGAAAATATTGCATCCTTCCAAAATCGCTATTCGCATGGAAAATAAAAATGTGCGAGTACTTCGGTTTAGACAAGAGTTTGAGCCCTAAAAGAAATTGCGCATACCACCTGTTCTGATAGGGATAAACATTTTGCAAATGCGGATTATGCCTAAAAAGATCCAGCCAATCTTTTTTAACGATCAAATCGATTTCAGCATCAGGAAAAGACTTTTTTAATTCCCTGATCCCAGGAGTTCCCCACAGGCAATCTCCCATCCCTGTTGTACTGACTATTAAAATATTTTGACCGGCCATAAATATTAAAAAACCAATTAAAAAATTGGATGAATTATAATCTGGCACCAAAGGTAGCAGATTTATAAACTTAAAAAAAGCGAGTGCCTTCTATTCAATTTAGAGGTTACAGCAGTTACAAAGCTGAAAAACAACGAAAAACCGGCGTTTTTGCTCCCATTTGTCAGGTTCCATATTGTCACCTCAGCTTGAATATGTTAGTCTAAGCCACAATTTGGCTTCCTTTTATTAGGAAGAATTCCAGAAAATTCAATAATAACGCACGTTTCCGGATCAAATCAGGGGTGGCCTGCGGGTTCCTGATGCGAGTTGATGGAGGCGGTGGTATAACCCATTCAATTTTAAGGAGATAGAATGTCTGAAATCACAATGAAAAGCTTACTTGAGTCCGGTGTACATTTTGGTCACCAGACCAACCGATGGAACCCCAAAATGAAACCTTATATATATGGGGCGCGTAGTGGTATTTATATTATCGATCTACAAAAAACCCTCACCGGCTTTCAAGCAGCTGAAAAATATATCAGAGACAGCGCTCGTTCAGGTAAGAAAATCCTTTTCGTCGCGACAAAAAAACAAGCGCAGGAATTGATTGCCGACGAAGCAACACGATGCGGAATGCATTACATCAACCAGAGATGGTTGGGAGGAACTCTCACCAATTTCACCACAATTCGAAAAAGCATCGCACGATTACTCGAATTGGAAAAAATGGACGAGGAAAATCAGTTTGACCGCTTGCATAAAAAGGAAGCATTGGATTTACGCAAAGAAATTGCCAAACTGAATAAATTTTTTGGCGGCATTAAAACGATGAAAGATTTACCCGATGTTCTGTTTATCGTTGATACCAAAAAAGAAAAAATTGCGTTGGCAGAAGGAAAAAAACTAGGAATAAAAATTATCGCTATGATCGACACGAATTCTGATCCGGATGGTATTGACTTTCCGATTCCGGCCAATGACGATGCCATGCGATCAATCAAACTATTCGCCAGCAGAATTGCCGATGTCTATCTGGAAGGCCAAGAGATGAGAAAAGCCAGCCAGGAAAAAGAAAAGGCTGAAGCGAAACCAAGCCCCAGCAAGACTACAGAAAAACCTGGAGCTCCTGGCGATAAGGGTAAAAGCGAAACTGTAGTACCTGCCTGATCTAAATTAAACCTGAGCTTAAAATATCAGGTTGGAACTATTCGCATAGAGGTTCGCTTCTGTGGAATAGCCAACTGGAGTAACTCAAAATAAATTTACAGGCAAAGCAATTTGCCTTGTTCTATTATTTTTACGATCAACTTTTTTTGTAAGGATGTTAAGGGAATGGAAATAACGGCTGCGATGGTTAAGGAACTGCGCTCTCAATCTGGCGCGGGAATTATGGAGTGCAAGTCTGCGTTAAAGGAAACGAGTGGAGATGTAGAAGCAGCTATCACTTTTTTACGTAAAAAGGGATTAGCAAAAGCAGATAAAAAATCAGATCGACAAACCGGTGATGGTGCGGTTGGAACTTATATTCACGCTGGCAACAAACTGGGAGTAATGGTGGAATTGAACTGCGAAACAGATTTCGTTGCCAACACGCCGGACTTCCAGGAACTGGTTCGTGATATTGCAATGCATATTGCCGCTGCTAAACCCCGGTTTGCGAGAAGGGATGAAGTGACGCAGGAAATTCTCGATAAAGAAAAAGAAATTGCTGCGCATCAGGCAAAAGAATCTGGTAAGCCAGACAATATTGTTGAAAAAATTGTTACCGGAAAAATGGAAAAGTTTTACGAAGAAAACTGTGTGCTCGAGCAACCCTTTATTAAGGACACCAATATTACTGTCCAAGAGCTGATCAAACAGAAAATTTCGCTGTTAGGTGAAAACATTGTTCTCGGAAGATTTTCAAGGTTTGAAATTTAATGTCAGAAGCCGTTTATAAAAGAGTACTCCTGAAACTGGGTGGTGAAAGCTTAGTTGAAGAAGAAGGAGATTTTGGTCTTCACGGAAATGCCCTGAAAAATATCACTGAAGAAATCAAAGCAGCAAAAGACCTGGGAGTTGAAATTGCCATAGTAATAGGCGGAGGAAACATACTTCGTGGTGCTTCTTTAAGTGATATTGGTATCGAGCGTACGACGGGTGACTATATGGGTATGCTGGCAACGGTTATCAACGCGTTGGCTCTTCAGGCTGCACTGGAGCAAGCTGGTATTCCCACTCGTGTTCAGACCGCAATCGAAATTCAAGCTGTGGCTGAAGCTTATGTTCGCAGAAGAGCAGTCCGGCATCTGGAAAAAGGCCGTGTCGTTATTTTTGCTGGAGGAACAGGCAACCCTTACTTCACTACTGATACTGCAGCATCCTTGAGGGCTATGGAAATCGGTGCCGATGTAATTTTTAAAGCAACTAAAGTAGACGGAATTTATAGTTCTGACCCCAGGGTAGACAAATCTGCTGTCAAATATGAAGAATTGACATATATTGATGTGTTAAAAAAAGGATTGAAAGTCATGGATTCGACTTCCGTTTCTCTATGCATGGATAACAAGTTACCGATGGTAATATTCAACGTGAACCAAAAGCATAGTATTAAAAGAGTATTATTGGGTGAAAAACTTGGCACAACCGTGGGGGCCTAAAAAATGGTGACAGAAATAGTTCAAGAAGCTGAGCAAAAAATGAAAAGCTCAATCGATCATTTGTATCACGAACTGGGAAAGTTAAGAACCGGACAAGCATCGGTGGCATTACTTGATGACCTGATGGTCGATTATTACGGCAATCCCACACCCTTAAAACAAGTCGCAACACTGGGATCCCCTGACAGTTCGACCTTAACGGTGCAACCTTGGGAGGCATCGATCCTCAAGGATATTGAAAAAGCAATTCAAGC
>JAJDBA010000214.1 GCA_029261675.1 Nitrospinaceae bacterium | reverse complement strand
ATAGCCGATTTCAAGGGAAATCTGGGGGGAGGGGAGGTCAGCCTGCAATTTATAAGTCCTTTAAAATATTGGGGATATCATTGACGATTTGTGGATAGGGGTGCAGTTGTGATTCCTGTGTTTTGCGGATTTTAATTTCCACTTTCCCCTCTTCTAGGTTTTTAGGCCCTACTATAATTTGTAGAGGAAACCCTATTAAATCAGCATCTTTTAGTTTGCCCCCCAACCGATCTTGGCGGTCGTCGAGAATCACTTCGACACCCTCTTTCTTAAGTTGGGTATAAAGGGACTCGCACGTATTTTTCAAATCGTCATTTTTGAAATTTACCGGGATAATTATGACCTCGAAAGGAGCCAGATTGCGGGGCCAGACAATTCCTTTTTCATCATGGTTTTGTTCGACAGAGGCTGCTGCCGTTCTGCCGACACCAATTCCGTAACACCCCATTATCATTGGGCTTTCTTTGCCATTATTATCCAAATATACGGCCTTCATCGCTTCAGAATATTTTGTGCCAAGAATGAAAATATGGCCGACCTCTATTCCGCGTTTTACCTGATATTTTCCCTCATCACATCTGGGGCAGGGGTCGTCAGCAAGTATGAGCCGCAAATCACCAGATTTATTTATTTTTAAATCACGTTCGACTTGAACTCCTGTGAAATGAGTGTCGGCTTTGTTGGCGCCTGTGACAAAACTTCCCAAGGTGGTTACTTCCTGATCAGCGTAAATGGGAATATCCAAATTAACCGGCCCAATGTATCCACAAGGTACACCGAGCTTCTCATTGATTGTTTTTTCAGCGGCGGGTAACAACCATTCACAGCCAATCAGGTTTTTCATTTTTATGGGATTAATTTCATGGTCGCCACGAACCAGTCCTGCAACCAATCCATTCTCATTTTCCAATAAAATGGTTTTGACAATTTGGTCGCGCGGCAATTTGAGAAACTCTGCAACTTCTTCGACTGATTTTTTACCGGGAGTGTGGATTTCTTTGAGTTCAGCTTGCGGGGGATCTGGGAAACGCTCGTAACCTGCTTTGGGTTTTGATTCGGCCATTTCTATATTGGAAGCGTAATTACAGGAATTACAAAAAGCTATTTCATCTTCCCCGGAATCTGCCAATACCGCGAACTCGTGTGAGAAGCTTCCACCAATGGTTCCAGAGTCTGCTTGCACCTGTTTGAACTCTAAACCACAACGCGTAAAAACATTTGCATAAGCTTGGGCCATTTCTGCGTAAGTTTTTTGCGTATCAGCTTCATCGGTATGGAAGCTGTAGGCATCTTTCATCATAAATTCTCTGCCCCGCATGATTCCGAACCGGGGGCGCACTTCATCACGAAACTTGGTTTGTATTTGATATAGAATCACTGGGAGCTGGCGGTAAGACTTGACATCTTTGCGTATAATGTCGGTGATGACTTCTTCGTGCGTCGGGCCATAGCAGAATTCGCGATTATGCCGGTCTTTGAATCGTAGAAGTTCTTTGCCATAAAAATCCCATCGTTTACTTTCCTGCCATAACTCGGCAGGTTGGATACTGGGAAGGAAAACCTCCTGACCGCCAACTTGATTCATTTCTTCGCGAATTATTGCTTCTACTTTTTTTAAAACTCGCAACCCTAATGGAAGAATGGAGTAAATGCCTGCAGCAAGCTGCCGGATCATTCCAGCGCGCACCATCAGTTTGTGACTGGCAACTTCAGCATCAGCAGGGGATTCTTTTAGGGTAGGGATCAGTAATTTTGAAAAGTACATTATTTTTAGGAGTTGTTTAACGAAGGGTGATTTTATGCGCTAAAAGATTTTTCAGCAAGAGCAATGTGTTCAGCGTTGTGGATTTCCAGCCAGCCTTTATGTATTTCCATGAAATGCACAACAAAACCGCGATCGATCATTTCCTGTATCAGGTCGGTAAAGTTGAAACATGAAATATCTTCAGACTCCTGAAACTGTCCTTTATAGTTTTTCACGACGTCATTGTAGGTTTCTATTAATTGTTCTGCTCCAGTTTTGCTAAATCGTGCAAGCCCTATGAATTCATGGCTGGCAGTTTCTGGATTTATTTTGCTACCAATTTTTGCAACCACATTTTCACTGGCAAAACGTATTTCCCTGCGTGCGGGCTTGTTCTGGTGCTTGCTGATGATAAAATCGAGAATATTTCCTTCCTGAGGCTCATGGTATTGGGTGGAATTGTCTGCGACCAGAATGATGTCTTCTCGCCGACCCATCAATTCTTTTATAATTGTGTCTTCCATGAGAATGTCTGAGTAGAGCATGATGAATCCGTTATGCATTTTTTCTTTACCAATAAATAAAGAATTGAGCACCGATCCATTTTTAAAATCGGGGTTCTCAAGAATATTGACCCCTTCTGCCTTGACCTGATCTCGGCCGTAGCCTGCGATAACGGTGATATCCGCCAGATTGCCATTGTTTAAAGTCTGGATCTGATGATCGAGAAGTGTCTTGCCAGAGATTTCTAGCATTGCCTTTGGTTTCCCGTTGAGTATTTCCTTGAATACAGGATCTTCGCCCGCTGCGGGGATGATGACGGGAACATTGGTGGATTGCTCGTTTTCCTGATCCTTTTCTTTAACATCCAGAAAACCGACGGTTCTAAAAATTTCTCTTACGGTGCTACAAAGAGGGTCGGCTTCAAAGGATCGTTGATCGCGCAGGATTGTCTTCGCTGTTTCCATCATTGCTTTGTACGCGCTTCGTAGTAAATGGTTCGCGTGAATGATGATACGGAATCCGGCAGCACTCAATTCATCTTCAGTGGTTTGGTTGTAAGTCGTTGGTACGCATACCAACGGTTTATTTAAATTTAATTGTTTGCAAATATCTTTGTAATGTTCTGCAAACTCAAAAATTTCATCCGCCGATTTGGACTTGGAATGGATCATGATTCCATCCACTCCCGCGCCCAAATAAATTTTTGCTCTGCTCACTGCATCTTCCATGGGTTTGCCTGCGATAAGGCTTTCAAGTCTTGCAATGATCATAAATTCGTCGGACTTTTGAACGCTTTTTCCGCGGCGAATTTTTTGGGCAAAGACTTCAGGGTCTTCAAGGTTTTGTTGTACTCCCGCTTCCAGACTATTCCTTTTTGGGAAAACTTTGTCTTCAATGATGACCGCAGATACACCCGCTCTTTCCAGTTTGGATA
>JAJDBA010000213.1 GCA_029261675.1 Nitrospinaceae bacterium | reverse complement strand
AAAAATATAAGAGTTCTCCTGAAAAGAATGTTCAAAAAAATCGCGTTTCCCTTTGGTGGATAAAAATATTTTTGGGGTATCGGGTTGGATTTTTTGTAAAAAAGTATTCAGATCAGGGTAGATCTCAACTTTCACGAATTTCCAATAATCCAGACCCGCACGTTTCAACCTTGTGTCATTGATCTCGAAGCCCAAGGGTTCGATAAGGTGCAGGGTGGCCCCTGTTGCGAGGCATAGCCTTCCTATTGTCCCTGTGTTCATGGGAATTTCTGGCTCGACTAAAACGATATTAAGGTTGTGGGGCATAAAATTTTTTATTAATAGGGAGAAAAAATTGGATCAACATGAACAGTTCTTCAATTGTCCTTATTGTGCGCAAAAAATATCTATGCTAATCGACATGTCGGTGCCAGCGCAAAACTACGTCGAAGATTGCGAAATATGTTGTCGTCCTATAGAAATCAGTTATCAGGTTGGTGATGATGATGTGGTTATTTTTGAAGCCAATTCTTCTTGAAAATTTTCCACGTTAAGATTTTTTCTTTGTTTGTTTGCGTTTTGTTTTTTTCTCAATCATTTTTTTAACTTCATAGTCCCCTTTGCCTTTCCAATTGATTTCCAGATAGGGAGGCAATTGCGTGGCTCGATCTATCTCAGCCGATTCAACTTGTTCAGGGCTCAGGTTAAGGACTTCGGATAGATCCACAGCAATGAGTCTGGCATCAATTAGATTGGCGTTTTCAAAATTTGTTCCAGAAAGATTGGCCTTGGTGAAGTCTGATGCCACCAGAGTGGCTTCTGTGAAGTCTACTTCTAATAGATTGGCCTCTGTGAAATTAGCTTCGCTGAGAACAGCCCAACTAAAATCCACCCATCTCAAATCTGCGCCAGAAAGGTCAACAGCAACCCATTCTGCATCGGGAGAATAGGCATCATGAAGATCAGCTTTTGATAAATTGGCTCCTGTTAAATCTACTTCAATTAAATTGGCATTGCTTAAATTTGTTTCGCTTAAATTTGTATGGCTAAGGTTTGCCTTTGCCAAGTTTGCATTTTCAAGGTTTAGTCCTGCTAAGTCCAGGTCAGCTAAAGCGGCACCAAAAAGTTTGTCTTTTGAGTCGAGTACTTCTTTTTGCTTGGCCTTTTTCTTGGCCTCCAGACGTTGTACCTCTTTGATCTCCTCTTCACTTAATTCAACGCCATCGGCACTTTTTTTTCTTGAGTCTTCAGCCATAAAAAAACCTTGGTGGAGTTATTTTACTCATTTCATCCTATTGCCCTTTTAAGACTTTCTTCAAGCCTGGTAGCATCGAGATTTTGTCCTATAAAAACCAGTTTGTTTTCAGGAGTATTGTCTCTCCAAGGTTTATCAAAGCGCCCTTCAAACATCATATAAACCGATTGAAATAGGTAGCGCTTGGTAGAGTTTTCAACATTAAGAATACCTTTGCTTCGGAAAACATCCATCCCTTCAGTTAAAAAAAGCATTTGCAACCAAATTTTTAACCTGTCCGGATCGACAAACCCAGGAAAAGCCAAAGATACGGATGAAATTTCTTTTCCCGGTTCATGATCATGAGAAGAAAAGGAATCTATATCCAAAACATTTTCGATGTCAAAGCCGCCAATATTAAGTATCTGATCTAAATCTATTCCTGCGTGAGTGGTGTGAAAAACCTTTGCGGTCGGGTTGATTTGACGCACCTTTTTTTCCAAATCTATCAATTCAATATTGGAAACTAAATCGGTTTTATTTAGTAAGATCACATTGGAAAATGCAATTTGTTCCCAGACAACTTCCTGCTCGTTAAGGTTGTTGTGGATATGTTTCGAGTCTACCAAAGTGATGATGCCATCCAGTACCAGAGATCGAGATAATTCATCTTCAACCAAAAAAGCCTGTGCAAGGGGGCCAGAACTGGCTAGGCCAGTGCTTTCAATTATTATGTGGTCGAAGTCTTGCTTTTTTTCCAGCAAGTGATTTAAAGTTTCAATCAGGTCTCCGCGAATAGAACAACAGATGCAACCATTGCTCATTTCAAATATGTCGGCATCGGCTCCAATAACAAATTCGGAATCAATGCCTATTTCGCCAAATTCATTTTCAATTACAGCAATTCGTTTTCCGTGATTTTGCTTTAGGATATAATTGAGGAGAGTGGTTTTTCCAGAACCCAGAAATCCAGCTAGTAATGTTACAGACAATTCCTTAATTTTTTTTTCATCGCTCATGAGACAATATCGTGCAGTTAGATTTTCCTTATTATAATACTGTAATGAAATTTGGTGCGAATTTATTGCGTGTTGACTGCCAAAGCCATCCAGCTTGATGGTGTGATAATATTTGAGGCACAGAGCGAGACTGCGCGAGAGAGCACTCGCGAAAAAGAGAAATTTGAAAAATAATCCTTTGGAGGGATTTGCAGGTGAGCATAGAGCGAACCAACAAAACGTATGTTTGGATTGCGGTTGGGTTTCTTCTTGTTTTTCCTCTTTTTTATTATGATTTTGACTCCAAGGAAAATATTGAGTTGAGAAAGGGTATTGCTGCCGTAAGGTATATGTCTGCACCACGGCAATTACAGCGTTCCAGTTTTCTAGTGGCTTATCCCAATGGAACGTCGGAACAATTTTTGAGTTGGATGTTTTCACCCTTGGGAGTTGCGGAATGGCCGCCTTATGAAGGTGGTTTGGAATTTAGCGTTGAAGAGGAATCAATGATTAGAAAAACAGGCATACCCTTTATTCCGACGGATCTTGCTCTGATTCCCCAAGAGCCTGATTTGGAAAAAGGCAGGCAGGTGGTGATTCGAGCTGGTAGAGGATTGTTAATTGCCGAAGGTTATGAAAACCCTACAGAGTCTCCTGTTGTTGTTAAGAAATGGCCTTTTCAGGAGTTAGAATGAAAATAGAGGGCCGTGGGTGTGATCGTTGTGGCAGATAAAAAATAAAACTATTTTTTATGGAGCGGTGAAGAGATGTCTAAAGATAAAATTTCTTCGAGTGGTAATTTAAAGTTTGCTAAACAAGACCTCAGTAAAGTTGATATGCGTGGTCAGGACCTTCGTTTTGCTGATTTTAGAGGGACTATCTTGATTAACGCGAACCTAAGTGAAACCAATCTCACGGAGGCAGATTTGAGAGAGGCAGATTGCCAAGGTACGGATTTTCGAAAGGCAAACCTGCAGGGAACTTTTCTAAGAGATGCCAATCTTCGCAGTGCCGACCTAAGTTTGGTCACAAACCTTTTAGCTATTGATGTTGAATCGGCCTATATAGATAAAGAAACAAAATTTCCAACTTATATTCAAATAAAATGGAAAACGGAGAGGGAGTATTCTTGTAAAGATATTATTCCAAGAGAAAAAAATGGAAGAAGAGAGAAAGAGAGAAGATTTAAAGATAAAGCAAGGATTTGGGGTAATCGTCGGAAAGCTTCTGAAAGACGAGTTGAAGAAGACCGCCGAGCTGCAGCCAAAAAACTAAAAGAAAAACAGGATAAAGCTAAGAAAGCAAAAGGAGCAAAAAAGAAATGAGATTTTTCTCCGCCTAAATATTTTGTAAAGTTTTTGCTGGGTTCTATACAAAGGTATAACGCTTGAGACGTAAGTCTCTTATGGAAAATCAACCTGGTATTTTGGGAATCTATTATGAAAAAAGTCGTTGCTGGTGATTGGGAAAAGCTGCAGGATCGTGACCCCACCTATGCCCTAGTCGCTAATGTGGATCTGGTAATCGTAAAATATGATGAAGAAGTGTCGGTTTTTTATGGCAGATGCTTGCATAGAGGTGCTTTGCTGGCAGATGGTTCCATTAAAGGCGATAACCTTGTTTGTGGCGTTCATTATTGGGATTTTCGCTATGACACCGGGGTTAGTGAGTATGACAACGATGAGCGTTTGGTCAAATTCAATGCCTGGATTGAAGATGGAAAAGTCTGGGT
>JAJDBA010000212.1 GCA_029261675.1 Nitrospinaceae bacterium | reverse complement strand
GACTGAGTTTACTATCTTGCTTCGGCATGTTTTAAAAAACTCGATGTATCCCATCGTTTCGGTGATGGGACCTTTAACAGCCGGATTGATAACCGGGTCTTTTGTGATTGAGTTTATTTTCTCTATCCCTGGTATGGGGCGGTTTTTCATCACTGCTGTGACTAACCGAGATTATCCCTTGATAATGGGAGTGACGTTGGTCTATGCGGTGTTGATCGTCGTTGCCAACATTGTGGTTGATATGATTTATGGCTGGTTAGACCCCAGGGTATCTGTGAAATAGAGTTATGAACATATCTACTAAAATTAGCAGCGGCTTTCTCTTTATTCTCTTGTTAGCAGCAGTTCTCGCACCCTGGGTCGCTCCATATTCTTACCAAGCGCAAGACACGTTACACATCCTTGCTTTTCCCGACTCAGAGCATTGGCTGGGAACGGACCGACTGGGCCGAGATCTTCTATCGCGAATGATCTACGGTGCCCGGGTTTCTTTATTCGTAGGGGTTTTCTCAACAGTACTTGCGTTAATCATTGGTACGATATATGGAACTCTTTCGGCTTATGTCGGTGGGCGAACCGATAACCTGATGATGCGTGTGGTCGATGTGGTTTTTGCGTTACCCGATCTTTTAATGATAATTTTGATCACTGTGTTGATGGGGCGGGGAGTCGTAGGGGTTTTCATTGCCTTGACTCTGGTTAGCTGGGTGACCATCGCGAGGTTGGTGCGGGGGGAGGTTTTACGAATAAAGGAATACCCTTATATACAGGCGGCTAAAGCATTAGGAGCAAGTCATTACCGTATCATGTTGAAGGAAATTTTCCCTAACATTTTAGGAGTTCTTGTGGTGACCCTTAGTTTTCGGGTACCCGTTGCGATTCTTGCGGAATCGACCTTGAGTTTTGTGGGTTTGGGGATTGCTCCGCCCGCCAGCAGTTGGGGAACTCTTGCCAGCGATGGCTGGACAGCGATTAAATTTTATCCGCATTTGATTTTGTTTCCCTCACTGGCTATATTTTTTACGATTTTGTCATTTAATTTCCTGGGAGAAGGATTGCGGGAGTTTCTAGATCCCCGTTCTGCAAAGAGCGGTTAAAAGGAAGAATTTTCCGCCATAAAATATGCCTTAATTAACTGTTTTATATAGATGTATTGATATTAGAAATAATCGCGTTGACAAGCTGGAAAATCCATTATAGAGTGACTTTTTTTGTGGCTTTCGGTTTAGCCCTTCACACAATTTCGTGTTAAAATTGATAGCATGAACCAGATCAAAGAAGATTTGATTTGCGAAATTATACGGTTATCCCAGACAAATCTGCTGGATAAGAAATGTGCTGATCAGAGTTGTGAGGCGCAAGAGCAGATTGCAGTGGATTGGATTCGCCAAAATGCTGCAGATTACCGTACCGATTTCCAATCGCGTTTAAATGTTTTTTCAGCCTCAAAGCTGGGGGAAATATTAAAAACTCTTTCAAATTCTAGAAAAGATTTGAGCGATATATTAGAAGGGCTTGAACCTTCTACGGCTCGATAAAACAAATATGGCAGAAGCAACTACAGACGAACAAAAGCTATCACCCGCTGAGAAAGCTAAATTAGCTGCTGCGAAAAAGGCCGAGGCGGCTAAAAAAGCTGCACCTGTTGGGGACCCACTTGTCGACAATGGTGATGGCACCATCACAGATCCTAACTCGGGTTTGACATGGAAAAAAACCGATGCTTGGTTGGATAAAAAAGTCTTTTATACGTGGCAGGATCACAAAAAGTATGTGGATTGGGTTAACCAAAATAAGGATCAATTTGGTGGTTATGACAATTGGAGGATTCCTACAAAAGCGGAGTCTTTAACTCTTTTTGATAAAACCGGGGTTAAGCAATTGATGGATAAAAATGGGACTTATTATCCAATCGATCCTATCTTTGCGCCAGGCGGTGCGTCCAATACTTGGATCACCGAGTGTTCCGATGAGAAAATAATTCGAATGGATTTGAAAATCGGGCTCGATACTCCCTATCCAAACAATGATGTATGGTCTTCGATGCGTCTTGTAAGGAAAGAGGGTGAGGCCGCGGCAAAGTCTTCAGCACCTGTTGTTGAAGCGAAAGTGGCCGAGGCTCCAGCGGCTGATGCAGGAGCAGCTCAGCCAGCAGCAGCTCCCAAAAAACCATCTGGGAATAATGTTCCCGGCCCCACACCGAGAAAAGATTTTTCGGATGCTGAAAAATCTGCCATGTTGAAGCGTGCTAGAGCTCATGCCGCAGAAGTTAAAGCCCGAAAAGGTTAGTCTGCTTACCTTATCCGTTGGCAGTGCCCACGGTTCACCTTTCTCTTAACCAATACCGAACAACACGGCCGATAAGCTCAGGGTCTTTTTTCATTTTCTCGATTTTTTCTTTGCGGATTTGATCTGCACTGGGAAGAGAGGACTGCTGTTTCTTTTCTTTAACTTTTTGATGATTTTTTTTGCTGATCTGTTTCCCCGCTGGTTTTTTTCGTGATGATTTCTTTCGTGGTTTTAAAAGAACCCAGAAAATATATATGACGGTTGCGACTAAGAAGAGTATGAGGAGCGTGGATGCCATTAATCGTTTTCTTCAATATTGAACTTGATGATCAGGGCACCTCTCTTTTTTCCCCAACTGATTGCGGCACCTTCTCCCGGTATGAGCAACTCTTCTCCTATCAATGTCCCTTCCTCAACTTGAATTGTTTTGCTTCCGTTCAAAGTTTCGACTTCCAACGTTCCGCCTTCGTCAGCGAGTTTCCTGGAAATTGTGACTTCACTGATGATATCGTTTTTAACCCGCTTAAACTTAGGATGCGGCAATGTGTTGATTTTGAGAAACAATTGCCCAGGTGGGCCGCCATTTTTACCTTCGCCACCCTCTTTGATTATCGACAGAGTGTATTGATTTGCCACGCCCGGTGGAATTTTTACATTAAGGGTTACAGACCTCACGATAAGCTGTTTTCCCTGACAGACCGAGCACTCGTCATCTCCCTGTATGCCTGATCCATCGCAATCCTTACATTTGACATACTTTTCGTAAGAATAGGGAATGACTCCTCCAAGAGCAACAATGGGGAGGGGAACATCTATTATGAATTGTAAGTCGAAACCGCTTGTTGGCATGTTCGGATCAACGGGCTCCGGTTCTGCTGCGAAGGGTTCTTGGTAATATTGTTCATTACCACCGGGAGGGGGACGCCGACCAAATCCACCGGGAGGTTCTCGGTCCCAAGCAGGTCTACCTCCTGAGGGCCGGGGTGGTGATTGCGTTTTATAGCTTCTTTGGCGATCATATTCTTTACGTTTTAATGCATTGCTTAAAACTTCATAGGCCTCGGAAACTATTTTGAATTTATCTTCAGCTTCTTTACTTCCCTGGTTGGTATCGGGATGATATTTTTTTGCCAGTTCCCGATATTTTTTCTTAATATCTTGTTTGGGAGTTTTAGCGGTGATCCCTAGAATCTTGTAATAGTCGCGGTTTGTGGTTTGGGCCATTGGGAGGGTTTTGAGTTTTTTCAGATATTAGCAGATTACCGTAGATTCATTCTATCTTTTTGGAGGCATCCGTTCAAATAACTTAAGGCATATTCTAGATTTTTATCGGCAGGCTGTAATGAAAAAATGACTCATTTTTAGAATAGCCCATCGACTCATAGAGGTTTTGCGCAGAGATATTTGATATTTGCGTGGCCAGGTCAATTCTAAGTGCTCCAGTTTCTATTGCATATTTCTTTGCCGCTTCCATAAGGTTCCTGGCAACATTCTGCCTTCTGAAATCTATGCTCACAAATAAATCGTTAAGTATCCAAATTTTTTGCATCCCAACAGATGAGAAACTTGGATAAAGTTGAATGAATCCGACCATTTGAGCATTTATATGTGCAGTAAAAATTACAGAATCCTTATTATCAAAGCGAGACTTTAGGAAGCTCGTCGCCGCTTGAAGATCTGTTTCCCTTTCATAAAAAATTCGGTACTGATTAAACAGATTGGCCAATTTGGGAATGCAGGAGGAATCAGCAAGAGTCACATCCATTTTACACCTCAATTAATGAATTCATTGTGGTAAAGAGTAGCGTTATTGAACTGCGTAAGCTACTGAAGTTTTCTAGTTAGATGAAAGAAGTTTTAATAATCTGTCACGGTCAGGGCGGCTTCGAAATGGATAAAACTGTTCTCGTAACGAAATTAAAAAAATATGAGGTTGTTTGCTATCTGTGGAATTCGTATAGATTTTAATTTTATCAAAGCTCTGTTTTTCGATGCGCAAGATGTTTTCAGACCTAAAGATATTATTGAAGAAAATCCCCTCGAAAACCGCGCGATCATTTTCGAGCTTTAAAAAACCTGCATCTGTGAAAGCAGGTGATATCCCCAAATTAGATTGTTTATTGAATCCCTTGCAAATAACAAAAAATGTATTCGCAGTGGTCTTTTCTTTATAAATCCCGATTATCAACTGCTGAAAATACTTGTAAGAGAAGTCAAACCAGCGGATTGAGATTAAAAAGCAGAAAATAAAATTGAAAATGAATAGTTGAAAAAGATCATAGATGAAGAAATATATCAACCAAGCAAGTTGGGCTCCGAGTATCAAGCTCGCAACAAAATTAATAAGGAAAGAGGTGCGGATGGCAGATAAAACTTTTCTTCCCTTTAAGGGCTGGTTTTTGAAGGATTCGTAGCTTTTATATAGAAAACAAGCGGTAAATAAACCCAGACAACCAGCCGATGTATAAAGAGGAAAAATAAAAAATCCTATTATTAAAATTAGAATAGCTAATTCAATCATAATTGGATTTTATTATATTTTTCTGGCAAACGTGTATAATTTGAGTATCTATAGTCCACTTGTTTGATTACGAGATTGTCTTTTTGATATGAAATATCCTGTGATTTTGAAATCTTATAACCTTTATCATTTGTTGGGAGTAAAAACCTATGCAGATGCGGAAGAAATAAAAATTGGGTATAGGAAGTTGGCGAAGAGATATCATCCCGATAGAGATTTGGCTACTCCTGTTGAGGAACAAAAGTTTATTTTAACCACCGCTGCATATAACTTTTTACGCGATGACGTGAGACGGTCGGCCTATGAAAAAGTGTTAAGGCAGAAGGAAGAGAAACTCGTAAAATTTGAAAGTGAAGAGTTTGTTTTTCAAAGGAAGAAAACCTATAAACGTTTTTATTCTGCCCAAATGGCGGTAGATCATGACTTCAACCGTTTTGTGGATGAATGCAGAGGGAATTTTGCAAAATTCCTAAAATATGGAAGTAAGGTTAAAGTTCGACCCAAAGTGATTTCCCGTCAAAATATGGGCGACTTTGAAAACTATGTGGAAGACGGTTTAAACGAGTTTCAGAGTTTTTTAAAGACTGTTCCACGTATCCAGCGATATTAATTTTATTGTGATTTGATATGAGATTTTGGTTTCAAATAATTATTCTAACTGTCCTGCTTGGGTTATTCGGTTGTGCTCACCCGGTTTCGGAAGAGCTTCGTAAAAACCTTGACCCAACCCTCACTTTTGAACGTCTTCTTGAATCCCCTGAAGAGTTTATTGGGAAACGAGTTATGTTGGGAGGAGTTATAGTAGAGACCCGAGCCCTTCCCCAGGGGACAGAGGTTGAGGTTGTACAGAAAGAAATCGATTTTAGCGGATATCCAGAAATAGGAGATAAGACGGGAGGTCGTTTTATATTTTTCAATAAAGGGTTTCTGGAGCCAGAAATTTATTCCAAGGGACGAGGTATCACGGGAGCGGGGAAAATAAGAGGAACTCAGATAGGCAAAGTAGGCGAACGGCCCTATGAGTTCCCTGTTATTGAAGTTGAAGAGTTGAAGCTCCTTGATGATGTAGAGAGGAACCCTTACTTTTATCCTCCCTACTGGGATCCTTGGTTTCGTCCAGGCATATATGCCCCTTATTGGCCTTATTACCAATGAGCCTAGGTTTATGATGGTTCTCCGCGCTTTATTCCCACTGCTTATATTTTCTCTATTTCTTGCTTCTCCTGTTGTTGGACAGACAAAATTAGAAATCATCCCATTGAAAAATAGATTGGTTGAAGAAGTGATTCCAACAATTCGGTCTGTTTTGGGGAAGCGAGGTACCGTCACAGGTATACAGGGCCAGCTCATAATTCGGGCGCACCCGAAAGCATTGCAAGAGGTGAAACATATCCTCAGCCAAATAGATGTTGCCTTGAAAAATTTGCGAATCACTGTAAAGCAGGGGACTCGGCTTAGATTGAAGGAAGAGGAGCGGTCTGTTGCCGCTGAGATACCCATCGGGGGAAATGGTCGGGTGATTATTGGGAGTCCCGGGTCTGATAAGGTCGTTGTCGGGCATGGTAGGAGTGACGGAAACCTCCAGGTCCGATTGTTAGATAAAAAGCAGAAATCCGATGAAATGGACACGCAAATAGTAATGACAATTGAAGGTCGACCGGCATCGATTCATATAACTCAGTCAATCCCTATCAGAGAAGTTAGAAACCTGCGATCAGGAAATCAAATCACAGAAGTTGAGTCGATTCGTTTTAAAGATGTGCGTACCGGATTGATGGTGTTGCCGAGACTAAACGGTGATCAGGTAACTCTGGAAGTGTCTCCACAAAAATCGAGAGTAAACGGACAGTCTATTGAAACCTTTGGTATTGATACCGTGGTCAGAGGCCAAATTGGAGAATGGATGGAACTGGGTGGCGTGACTCAGAAACGAAAAGGGGCGGAGGCGGGAATAGGGAACCGCACCGCAACCCATAATGACGAGTCACGAAAAGTATTTTTTAAAGTAGACTACCCCTAATTTTGGGTGGTCTTTATTTTCTGATTTACATCAGAAAATAAAAGATTGCGGCGGGAATGGATGCGCCAGCAAAGGATGCAGCAATACTTTTTAAAATGAATGAACCTTGATTAGATGATTCTTTAGAATCGATCAATTCATCAGCAGTGGGATAAGCAACGTTTACCTTTTCCATGGTAGTTTGACCTTCCTGTTAATAGAGTTAACAAATAACTTCCTTGTCTTATTACCTCTTAACGGCAAGTTTTGTGCCAAACTTAATTTGTAGGTGGATTAGTTGCTAAGCTTATATAAAACAAGGTCTAACTGTGATTTTTGTAGACTCTTTTTTGAACGCTTTTGCCTCACAAAGCCGTCGGAATTATTACATCCCCTGTCAAAATTATGTCTTTTCCTTTTGTGCTTCATTTTCAACTTGGCTCCATCGATAGCAATCGCGACGGATTTATCGGGACATAAGCTTGGGGAAATTACACAGAATATGGTTTGGGTGGATTCAGATAAATGGCAAGTCAAACTCCATAAAATGCAAAAATCCTTTTGGATGGATCGGTTTGAAGTAACGCAAAAAGAATATTTTGCGGTGATGGGAAATAATCCTTCGTTTTTTAAAGGAGAGAACCATCCAGTAGAAAAAGTGACATGGTACGATGCAAAAATGTTTTGTGAGAAACGGGGTAAACGATTGCCGATGGAAGGGGAGTGGGAAAAAGCAGCACGCGCTGGAAGTTCATCATCCTTTTTCTGGAAGAATGAAAATCCCGATGCCTTTGCCTGGCATAAAGGAAATGCGTATAAAAAAACTCATCCCGTAGGCTCCAAAAAACCGAATGCTTTAGGTCTTTACGATATGGCTGGAAACGTGTGGGAGTGGACTTCCTCGAATCATGAAAGCGGCGGTAAAGTGGTTCGCGGAGGTTCTTGGAGAAACGGCGTGGGTAGTCTTAAATCATCACATCGTATCAATAGCTTGCCGATACATAAATTTCATTATGTAGGATTTCGCTGCGCGGTATTGGGAACGATGGACTAGAGGGCATATTTCTAACTTCTTTCTTAACGACTCCTTTTTTCATTTGATCGTCGGTTGTTTGTGCGTGATCGATTCGGGGTGTTTGTAGGTCTTTGACTTCTCTTAAATGTGCGCTGGTTTATATTGTTATCCCTGCGTTGTTGCTGGCGACGATCTGAGTTTTCTTGGATTTTTGTTCGCTTTTTTTTTGCGGCATTGTCAATGCGGCTTTTTTGGTTGTTAAGTTGCTGTCTTTCTTCGGATGATTTCTTCATCGACTTATCGCGTCGATTTTTTAATCTTTGACGAAAGTTTCCTCTCTCTTCTGGAGACATATTCTTAAATCGTTTTCGCAGTTTCTTTTGCTTTTCTGGCGAGAGTTGTTTGAATCTTTTTCTCGAATCTCGTAAAGCTTTTTTATCTTCAGCAGGTAGGTTTTGAAATTCTTTGAAACGGTTTTTAATCTTTTTCCGATCTTCGGGGGATTTTTTCTGCCAGTCTTTGAACTTACTTTTAAAGTTTTGTCGTTTTTCCTTATCCAATGCATTCCAGCGTCGGGCACCTTTTTGTAGGTTTTCGCGTTTTGCCGCAGGCAGGCCATCCCATTTATCTTTAGCAGGTGCAAGAACCCGTTTTTCTTTTGGAGTAAGATCATTCCACTCAATGCCTGATTCCTGTGCCCAGACCGAAGCAGGAATAGCTACTAATACTAAGAGGATCATTCCCGTCCAGGCAGAATTATTTTTCATTCGTGTCATCATCTTCATTTTCATTGAGTGGCATATTTTCCAAGTCGTCTGGAGCAATCCATTCACCTTCTTCAGTTTCCCATTCTCCAAGAAACTCCAGGAAATCCAGAGTCGGGGCCTCTTGCTCTGTAGGGGGATTCTTGGCTTCCTCAGGTTCGAATGCATGGGCTTGGGGGAGACAGGTTAGAAGAAGCAATGTTGCCATGATAAGTTTCTTAACCCGCTTCATAGTTTTCGTTTGCAAGCCAGTCATAGAATTCAAGATCTTCATACAGTTCAAGTTGGTCAACGGAAGCGAGAATCTCAAGATCTTCCAGACCTGTATCCAATTTTGGGACTGATCCGGGCTTGGTATAAACAAGAATTATGAAAAGAGTCGCAGTCAATAAACTCATGACAGGGAGTGGAGCCCATTGAGGAAACCAGCTTTTGCTTTCTCGGATGTCGAGTGCCCGATTTCGCATGGAAATCAGTTTATGTCTGGTATCAGGATCTAGGTTTTCCGTTCCCTGATTCAGTCTTTTGCGTGCGAACTCCAGAAAATCTTTTTCGTCCTTACTCATATTCCTTTAAGCTCTCTCGAAGTGTTGCGATAGCACGTGAAAAATGAGTTTTTACAGACCCTTCCGAAACTTCCATAATCTTTGCTGTTTCTTTTACGCTGAACTCTTCCCAGGCACGTAATAGAAAAGCCTGCTGCTGGCGAAGGGGAAGGGCGCGTATCGCCACATGCATAGCTTCGACTGAGTCGGAAGCTTCCAGAGTGTCCAAAATATTTTTTTCTTTTGCGTCTTCCAGTTCCTGAATAGAGTCTTCTGAATTGCTTCCTTTAAACGGCCAGAATAATCCGAGCCCTTTTTTAACTTTTGCTTTTCGGTGCCAGTCACGAATTTTATTTTGCAGTATTCTGAAAAATAAGGGACGCCACTCTTCTTCGGGGTGTGCTGAATAATTTCGGACAAACCCGAACATAGCTTCTTGAACTATATCCAAGGCTTCATCTGAATTGCTTGTCCCGATTTCAGCCATACGGTATGCCCGGCGTTCAACCGAAGCCAGAAAACTTTCCATTCTTTTATTGCCATG
>JAJDBA010000211.1 GCA_029261675.1 Nitrospinaceae bacterium | reverse complement strand
GGCCAACATAGATTTAGCTTTATGGCCATTTGAGGATGTTATGCCCTCTGAATGCAAAGTATCGAGCGTCATATGAGGTACCCAATTGTGATGTTTGAAAAACTATCGAAGCTAAACGATACAAACTGCAAGAACTTGCTTCAAGTCGCAGTCACCTTTGAAGATTTTGTAGATACCATCCTGCTTTAGAGTGGTCATTCCATCTTTTATTGCCTGTTCGCGAAGATTTTCTACCAATTCTTTTTTCATTATCATGCGCTTGATGTCATCTGATCCATCGAGTAATTCATGTAAGCCTGTTCGTCCGGCATATCCGGTTTCGTTACATGCTGCACAACCTACTGGTTTTTTAAGCATCAGGTCATCGGTATATTCAATACCCAGGTTCGGGAATTGCTCTTCTCCATATTCTTTGACGAGTTTGTTAAACTCATCTCGATCAGGATGGTAGTCCTCTTTACACGCTTTGCAAAGGGTGCGAACCAGCCTTTGAGCAACAATAAGCAATAAAGCATCGGCAAAGTTTAACGGATTCATTCCCATGTCGATCAAACGCGTAATGGTCTCGGGTGCTGAGTTGGTATGCAGAGTGCTGAATACCAGATGACCCGTTAATGATGCTTCCAAACCGATAGCGCAGGTTTCTGCATCACGCATTTCACCAACCATGATGACATCTGGATCGCCGCGTAAAAATGATTTCATAGCCCGGGCAAAATCAAGTCCGATCTTGTTCAGCATCTGAACTTGCCTTAGACCATCTTGTGTTATTTCCACAGGATCTTCTGCAGTCCATATTTTTGTCTCGGGTTTATTGATGAAACCAAGACAGGAGTGGAGTGTGGTTGTTTTGCCCGAGCCGGTGGGGCCAACTACCAGTATCAGTCCATAAGGTTTTGTGGATTTCTCTTTAACTAAACCAAGGTTTCTTTCAGAGAAATTCATACCTTCAAGTGGAATGGGTTTGCTGGCCGCCAAGATACGAAGAACAGCATCTTCGTTACCGCCCACTGTTGGGCAGGTAGCAACACGATATTCAATATCTTTACGTCCGTATTTCATTTTAATCTTGCCGTCTTGGGGCATTCGTCGTTCGGCAATATCCAGTTTGGCCATAATTTTTATACGTGAAATCATTGCCTGCTTATATAAATAAGGAATTTCTTGATAAACTCGGCAGGTGCCATCTTTGCGAAAGCGCACTTTAACAGGTTTTTTTCCTGTTCCCGGTTCAAGATGTATATCTGAAACTCCTTGGTCATAGGCATCCGTCAGCACTTTGTTTACCAGACGCACGATAGTGCTATCCGTTTCACTGATCGCATTAACTTCATTATCTTCTTGGATTGTTTCAACAACCTCGGCATTTTCACCTTCCAATGCATCCAGTAAGCTGGACATCTCTTCAGTACGAATTTCTTCAACAGCACTTGATTTTGCTTCATCTTCCGTCATGGCGGAAAGGAGATATTCGTGAATATCAATTTTGAGCCCGACTTTCACTTGAAGTTTCTTTTTCGAGAAAATCATTTGGATATTTTGAATTCTATCTTTATTTGCAGGGTCATCGGTCAAAATAACTGTGCTGTCCTCATCATTTTGCATGGGAACCCAATGATTTTTCGATAGATAATTTTTATTCAAACCAGCGAAGTTTGATTGCGGTAATACGATGGAGTCATTGAAACCTTGATAGGGAATGCTGTAATAAAGCTCCAAAGCCTTTCCGAGGTCTTTGCGCTTCAATTTCAGGTCTCCAAGCAGAACCGTTTCTATATCCATTTGGTTTTTGCGTGCTTTGGAGGTGGCATTGTTTAGTTCTTCCTGTGAAATAATGCCGCTCTCGACAAGATAGCCAAATTTAGTACGTTTTTGTCTATTGATTTTTTTCTGATTAAAGAATGCCAGAGCTAAAGTTTGTGCAATGATTTTTGCGTTGCGCTCATCAAAACTTGTGAAATTTTGGCCATGTTTTTTGTTTACGAGTTGAATGACTCCCATTAAGTCCTCCCCTTGAATGAGGGGGTAAACAAGCATTGACTTGGTTCGTAGACCGGTTTTTTTATCCCATGAACTGTCGAATTTTAATTCGGGATGGAAGTTTTTTAACTCGTCATCGTTGTAGACATCACTTATGTTAAAAGGCTTTTTTATTTGAGCTACACAGCCTGAAATACTTTTTTCAGAAATTTGAACGCGAATTTCATTTACTTGATTTCCGGATTTCGATTTCGAATATATTTCATTGCGGATTTCATCAACTGCATAAATTGTTATCAGCCCCGCATCAAATAACTGAAGAATAGGTTGTTGTAATTCCAGTAATATTTCATCAATGGTTCCCGCGGAATGAATAGCATGTGCGGTGTCTTGTATTTTTGTCTCAAGGTCTTCGACCTCGAGTTTGACCAGCGCATGCCCTAAGGTGGATGAAAGGTCCTTTGCTTGTCTGATGTGTCCGTGGTCGAAACCATTTCCAGATACATGGTTGATGCATTCTATGACCCCCATTAATCTTTTGTTATAGGGTAGGGCAACTACAAGAGCTGATTGGGTTTTGAATTCGAATTTTTCGTCCCAGGATTTATCCAGTTTCAGATCTGAGTGAAACTGTTTCAGCTCTTCTTGGTCATATGCATTCTCTATGTTCAGGGTTTTTCCTGTTGCCGCCACAAAACCTGCGAGACTTTTAGAGGAAATTTCGAGGCGTATTTCATTAACATTGTCATCCTGAAAGTTCCTTGAAAAGATTTGTCTCTTTTCTCGGTCTACAGCAAAAATAGTCACCGCTTGGCATTCGAACAAATCCTTGAGTTCCTCAGTTAAAGAGAAAAGGATTTTTCCCATGCTTTCTCCTGAGACGATTTTATTGATAACAGGTCTGGAACGATCGTTAGATCTTCTTCCACGTGCATCCATCTGGATTTGCTTGGTGTCAGCATCTCTTCTTCTAGCATTTATCGCAGAATCGTCTATTGAGGAGAAACTCTCAATATTGGGTTCGCTAGACTGGGTTTTCTCGCCGTTAGCACCGTTGCCGTCAGGGGAGTCAACTTTAGTTTTAGAAAATAATCCCATGCTCTATTTTTCTATTAAAAAATGCAATTAACCATTTTCAATCGTACCTTTTTGAAGGCCAAAACTCAAGCTGATTCAACCTTACAGGGCTTCAATAAGTTGTTGAAAAGATGAGGACTGGTATGGGGAATAATCTATTTGGGGGGGGGGAGGTGGAAGGGGATCAAACATCAAGGTCTTGCGCAAACTCTGCTTTCTCCGTTATAAATTTATACCGTGGCTCAGCGTTTTTTCCCATTAACTGTGAAAAGGCTTCATTGGTTTTTTTAGCATCGCTCAATTCTACTCGAATCAGGGAACGTGATTTTTTATTCATTGTAGTTTCTCTTAGATCTGAAGCCGGCATTTCGCCTAAACCTTTAAAACGTCCAATTTCATATTGCTTGCCATTCAACTCGTTAATAATTTTATCTTTTTCTTCTTCTGTTACGGCGTAAAAA
>JAJDBA010000210.1 GCA_029261675.1 Nitrospinaceae bacterium | reverse complement strand
GCCCCGACCCCCAACAACAGCACCGTGAGACGACGTACGAAAAGTATTTTTTCATGCGAAAGAGACTGCTTTAGCATTTTGGAATAGATATCGTGCGCAACAGCCGATGCCGCAACCAATATCTGCGCTGAAACGGTAGACATGATTGCCGACAAAACTCCTGTCAGCACAATAGCTGTCAAAAGAGTTGGCAACAGTTGTTCCGCCGCTTTTGGAAATAAATGTTCGGGGTCTTCTAATCCAGGAAAAAGAGCCTGCCCACATAGACCTAATAAAATAGACGAAGAATAAATAAACAGCCCCCAGCCCAAGGCGATCCATGTTCCATTTTTAATGGCTGCGGTATTTTTCGCAGCCATGTAGCGGGTGATAACATGCGGTTGACCGGGGTACCCCAACCCAATGCCCAGCAACCCAACCATCGAACCCAAAAAAGCGGCAGTGGACTTTCCACCCATCCACTCAAGTGTTGCAGGGGAGGCTTTTTCAACTTCCACCAACATACCGGAAAATCCACCCAGACTTTGCATTGCAACGACAGACACAATGACCAAACCAAAAACCATGATGAGTCCCTGTATAAAATCTGTCCAGGCAACGGCACGGACACCGCCCATCATCGTATAACCCAACACAATCGCACCACCGACGGAAATGCTTATAACGTGCGGGACACCAAAAATGGCATCAAACGTTTTCCCGATCGCCGTGAACTGCGCCGCAACATAAGCCATCATGCAGGAAAAGATAATGATGACTGAAATCAGACGCAGAACATGCTTCTCATCATTAAAATAATTTTCAATATAATCAGGCAGGGTAACCGCCTGTATTTCCGCAGACCGCTTCCTCAATTTTTCCGCAATGAAAAACCAGTTGATCAGGTAACCCATAAGACAACCAGGCAAAAACCAGATTGCCGAAAAGCCCTCCTTATAAGCAAGACCCACCGTGCCCAAAACCGCCCAGGCGCTTTCTGAACTTGCAGTGGAAGAAATCGCTGTCACCCAAGCTTTTAAAGAACGGTCCGCAAGAAAAAAGTCCAACGGTGATCGTGTCTGCCGTGAAGTCGCCCACCCTATCCCCAGCATCACCAGAACATAGATGATAAATACTACGGCTATCGTTCCTGAAAGTTCTGTCATGGCGGTGCCAGCCATGCGGCCGGAGAAAACAGGTTTATATGCTTAACTTTCCCTCCTTCGGTAGAGGGTGTTTCATTATATAAGGAATGTGATAAAATCCCTCTTCTTTATACCCAACCTTTGACACCGGAAATTTTAATTTATGACCCCCTACGAACCTAGCGATATTGAAGCCAAGTGGCAGGCTTATTGGGAAGAAAACAAAACGTTCAAAGTAGAACGTGATTCTTCTAAAAAGAAATTTTATTTACTGGAGATGTTTCCCTACCCATCAGGGCGCATCCATATGGGACACGTGCGCAACTACACCATAGGCGATACGTTGGCACGATTCAAACGGATGAAAGGGTTCAACGTCATCCATCCTCTGGGTTGGGACGCGTTTGGGATGCCCGCAGAAAATGCCGCGATAAAAAATAATACGCACCCAGCTAAATGGACTTTTGAAAACATTCGCACCATGCGCGAACAAATCAAGAGACTTGGCTTGAGCTATGACTGGGATCGAGAAATAGCCACCTGTCATCCGGGATACTACAAATGGAACCAATGGTTATTCCTGAAGTTTCTTGAAAAAGGAATCGCCTATAGAAAAAACTCCACCATAAATTGGTGTGAGGCCTGCCAAACGGTTTTGGCAAACGAACAGGTGGTCGATGGTTGCTGCTGGCGTTGTGACAATGAGGTTTTACAAAAACAGCAAGAAGGTTGGTTTTTTAAAATCACCGACTATGCGGATCGTCTTCTTGAAGGATGCAAAAGTCTTGTTGGGAAATGGCCGGAACAAGTACTCACCATGCAAACCAACTGGATCGGCAAAAGCTATGGCGCGGAAGTTGATTTTAAAATCAAAGAAAGCGATGAATCCATTAAGGTCTTCACCACTCGTCCCGACACCTTATACGGCGCGATGTTCATGGTACTTGCCCCCGAACACCCGCTCACACTGAAGCTCTCGCGTGGAACCGAGCAGGAATCTGCCATAGACGCCTTTGTCAAAAAAGTAAATCTTCAGGACACCATTGCACGCACCAGCGAAACCGGAGAGAAAGAAGGTGTCTTTACCGGAGCGTATGCCACCAATCCTTTAACCGGAGAATCCGTTCCGGTTTGGACCGCAAATTTTGTGCTCATGGATTACGGCACCGGTGCCATTATGTCCGTTCCCGCCCACGATCAAAGAGACTTGGATTTTGCACGCAAATACAACCTGCCCGTACGTGTTGTCATTCAGCCCAAAGGCGAGACACTGGATGAAAAAAATATGACGCAAGCTTATAGCGCAGACGGCGCTATGATCCATTCCAACTCCTTCGACGGGCTAATCGGTCAGGAAGCTCGCAGCAAAGTATGTGAATACCTGGAAAAAGAAGGTATCGGCAAAGCAACGGTCAATTTTCGTCTTCGCGATTGGGGAGTTTCGCGGCAGAGATATTGGGGCACACCCATTCCAGTAGTGCATTGCGATGCCTGCGGAATTGTTCCAGTAGGCTATGACCAGTTGCCCGTTGAACTGCCCCTTAATGCGCAATTAGGAGAAAAAGGTCAATCGCCACTGCACACTCTGGAATCGTTTTACAAAACCCCGTGTCCAAAATGCAAGGCACCTTCAAAACGTGAAACCGATACTCTCGACACCTTTTTCTGTTCCTCATGGTACTTCGACCGTTACACCTCTCCACGTCAAGAAGACAAACCCTTTGACCCTGAGGACAACGGTTACTGGATGCCAGTCGATCAATATGTCGGCGGCATTGAGCACGCTATTTTGCATCTGCTCTATTCGAGATTTTTTAACCTCGTATTGAACGATCTAGAACTGACGAAAGCCAAAGAACCCTTTGATCACTTGTTAACACAAGGCATGGTCATTAAGGACGGCGCAAAAATGTCGAAATCCAAAGGCAACGTGGTGGACCCAGACGAAATCATCAAAACCTATGGTGCTGATACCGCACGAGTATTCATTCTGTTCGCTGCACCGCCAGTAAAAGATCTTGAATGGAGCGAACAAGGTGTTGAAGGATGCTACCGGTTTCTCAAACGAGTCTGGCGGATTTTCAGCGATTTTATCGATGAGGTAAAAACAACCGCACCTGCAGATGAAAATTTTTCTACTTCGGTGAAAGAATTAAAAGAACTGAGAAGAATGACCCACATAACCATCCGGCGTGTTACTGAAGATATTGAAAAACGAATGCAGTTCAATACCGCTATTGCCGCAATCATGGAGTTGGTAAACCATCTCTATCATTTCAAGGAATGGAAAGAAAACCAAGATACAACCGATTCTGCCTCGGTTATACGTGAATCTATGGAAGCCCTAACACTAACCCTTTCTCCCTTCGCGCCCCATATCGCAGAAGAAATGGCAACACTACTAAATTTTTCCTGCCTAGAAAAACCATGGCCCCTATATAAGGAGGAGCTTACCCAAACCGATGAGATATTGATCGTGCTCCAGGTCAATGGTAAGGTGAGACAGAAGCTTCAAATCGAAGCAGGAATCAGCGATGAAGATTTAAAATCCCTCGCACTCGGTGATCCAAAAATCCAGGAATGGACCCAGGATAAAGAAATCAAAAAAGTTATCATCGTCCCCAAAAAACTAGTTAACATCGTGGTGAAATGAAGCAACCTATAAAAAAAGTTTGGCTGTTTTTTTTCTGCCTTCTCATTTCCGGCTGCGGTTACCATTTGGTCGGCACTGGGAACACACTGCCACCGCATTTAAAAACCATTGCCATTCCTGTATTCGAAAACACATCTTCCCAGCCTGAAATACACCGGGAACTCACCAGTATCATCTTGCGGTCTTTCATCAACGATGGGCGACTGAAAGTGGCAAAAAAGGACAATGCAGATCTGCTGATGACCGGAGCCTTGACTTATTATGATACAAGAACCGCAGCTTTCGGTTCAGATGATTTATCATCCGATATCATTATAGAAATAGGAGTCGAAGTAGAAGTAACGGATCAGGTAAAAAACAAAATCTTCTTAAAGCAAAAACTCAAAACTCAATGGGATTACAAATCCACAGATGATATTTCCGACACTGAAACAGCGCGACTGCGAGCCCTGGATGATGCCTATAACGAATTGGGCACTCGCCTTGTTAGCCTGATAGTTGATCAATTTTAATCCATAAATCTTGTGACGCCAGAAGACCTAAATAAAAATATAGCTCAGGGAAAAACCGAGCCATTTTATTTTTTGTATGGTGCCGAGACTTTCTATCATGTCGAAGCAATCCGAACTCTCACAAAAAAATGGATCAACGAAGACAATCGCGACTTCAACCTGGAAACCTTTGACGCTCGCACCAGCACCGTAAACCAGTGGCTAGGCTCCGCTAAAACGTTATCGTTTCTTGGTGGCACCAAACTGGTAATTGTTCGCAACCTGCACGATGCGATTCCCAAGGACGATGATGCGCAGTCCCTCATGGATTATTGCAACAAACCCGTTGCTGAAGCCTGCCTTATCATCACGGCTGACAAGGTAGACCGTAAACGGAAAATCTATAAAGCTCTCACAAAAGTTAAAGGTGCTGTTGCTTGCGAGGCCCCAAAAGAAAACGTACTGATCTCATGGATTCAGAATAGGGCCAAAAGCGAAGGCTATTCCATGTCCATGAATGCGGCACGCGCACTGGTAAATCGTGTGGGAGCGCGGCCCGGAGTTCTAGCTCAGGAATTGAATAAAACTTTAATGTACGTCGGGAAAAATAAAGAAGTGTCAGAGAAAGATGTGCAGGAAGTTGTCGGCGAAACAAAGTTGGAAACCGTTTTTTCTCTGACCGATGCTTTGAAAAATAAAAACCCTCACAAAGCGTTACAACTTTTACAGAACCAGCTAAACCATGGAGAAGAGCCCATAAAAATCCTGGGAACCATTGCCTGGCAATTCCGCGTCATCTGGGAAGTAAAACATTACCAGCAGAAAAATATTCCATCCGGTCAAATTGCCAAAGCCATGGGGGCCAATCCCTTCGTGGTAGAAAAGGCTCTGCAACACACTAAAAATTTCAGCACCCAGCAATTGCGACGTAGTTATTCGCAACTCACTCAGGCAGATCGAAGTTTAAAATCCACATCGCAAGATCCGGTAGCGGTCATGCAAACTCTCATTCTCGGGCTTACAGCAAATAACCCAGCAAGCTAGAGCCGCATTCTTGGCAAGGACAAAGCTTCGCCCTCAGGGCGAAATATCCTAATTTTTAATAGTGTATTTAGGAAGCGCGGTTGACGAGGCGTGTGAGACTGGAAATTTTACGGGAAGCAGCTCTGGAATGGAGAATTCCTTTACCGCCAACTTTTGCGATTACTTTCTCAGCTCTTTTCAATTCCACCAAAGCCTGCTCTTTGTTTCCTGCTTCAGCTTCTGTTGTTACTTTTTTAGTAACCGTTTTAACCAGAGTCCGAAAACCTTTGTTTCTTTCGTTACGTTTTACATTTTGTCGAATACGCTTTAATGCAGACTTATGATTAGCCAAAAAACTGCTCCTTAAAATGGGCGTTTAAAACAACTCTCCTACAACTAGGAGAATCTAAATAGAGAATTGATTTTTATACGTTATTCCAACCTTATTGTCAAGCAGAAGGCGGTGGAAGGGTGTTCAGATATTCCAGCAAACGCTTGAATTCCTTCTTAAAAACCTTATAAAGTTGCGGTGCCTCGCTGAGGTCCTTATTTCGTCCTGCGCGTTCCAATAATAGTGCTGCTTCCCGAACCGGGCCGGCACAAATGTTGGAAGAAGCCCCTTTTAAAGCATGCGCCCTCTCTTCCACTTGATGGGCATCGCCTGCCTCAAGGGCATATAACAAATGTTTGGAATGTTCCATTGCATCTTCAAGGTAGGCCTGCACGATTTCGAGAAATAAATCTTCATCATCATCGCAAAGTTCGAGTGCAGCCTGCTTATTCAGGACAGGTTCCTGATCATCCGGCATCGGAGGTTCCCAATAAATCTTGAATTTTACCCAGCAAACGCTTGATATCCACGGGCTTGGTATCGTAATCATCACAGCCAGCGGCAATGGCTTTATCCCGATCCGGGGTCATAGCATGCGCCGAAAGTCCAAGAACAGGAATGCCCTTGGTATCCGGATTTGCTTTTAACTGACGCGCTGCTTCCCAACCGTCCATAATAGGGAGACTCATATCTAAAAGGATTACGGCGGGAGATTCTGAAGTCGCCATATTGACACCCTCCTGTCCATCAACGGCGATAACAACCTCGTAACCTTTCCTTTTCAGTCGTCTAGACAACATGTCCCGGTTCATTTCATTGTCTTCGACGAGCAAAATCTTTATCATTCAAATAGCCTGAAAATTCGATAATTACTAAAAGAACCCGTAAAACTCGATTCATTAAATTGAGACCGATAATGGTTGGATATTATAAAGAATTTTTCCTTCCATGTCATCGAAGGTTTATATTATTCTGCGGAACCATTCAAGAATAATTCACTGAAATAAAACTAGTTTCATTAGAGTAAAGATATGAAATTTTTGACAATACCCATTTTATTCGTACTCTTTCATTCCATCTCAGCATCGGCAAACTCCTGTAAATCGCCCTGTGGGATTGCACCCAAATTAAAATATACCGACCCTTACACCCTTTCGTCCCCCAATAACTTATTGAAGCACTCTCCCAGTAAGGATGTATCTGGAAATATTCAAGCGGTTATCGAAATTCCTGCAGGGAGGACGGAAAAATGGGAGGTAGATAAAGAAGATGGAAATTTGAAATGGAACTTTAAAAAAGGACGACCCCGAATTTTAAAATATATCGGCTATCCAGGTAACTATGGAATGGTCCCGAGAACTTTATTGTCGAAGGAATCAGGTGGAGACGGTGACCCACTTGATATTATTCTTCTCGGCCCTCCTCTCAATCGTGGCGAAGTTTCATCTGCAAAACTGATCGGGGTATTGAAACTTTTAGACAAAGGGGAACAAGACGACAAACTGATCGCCGTCCAATTCAACTCCCCTTTAAAGAAAGCAGATTCCATTGAAGAGCTGGATGAACGCTTCCCCGGCATCACAAAAATATTAGAACTCTGGTTCACCAACTATAAAGGCAACGGGAAAATGATATCCAAAGGATTTGGAGACTTGGAAGAAGCAGAAAGAATCCTCAACGAAGCATCTGAGCAATTTGAAAAGGCGGCTATACAGAAATGAAACACATTACGCTCAGTTCCCGCATACATAAAATGGGAATTGGCAACATATGACTGCTGAAATAAAATCGGCTTACCTTGCACCGGAAGGGTTGAGCGAACTCCTTTTAAAAGAAGTGGATGGAGTGATTGCCGTTCACGATCGGCTCATTCTTTCCAGCAAACCTTTCATAAATGCGCATTGGGCGCAAAATATCTGGAAGAACCCTGTCACCTTTTCCATCGACTCGATCAACGATGCGGCAAAGAAATTAAAATCCATTCAACGTAATTGGAACCTTTATTCCTTCACCTTGCATCGACGCGCCCAACTCATTCAAGAAAAATTAAACTCCAGCAAACCCAAACCCATGTTGTTTCCAACACCGCTCCCTTCCCAGGGGACTGGGGGGTCTTGGTGCCTTCTCGATGAGAACACCATACTTGCTTCTTCAGATTGCTCGAGTCCATTCCCCAATGGGGAGCCTTCTTTTATTGAAGATAAAAACGGTCCACCCAATCGCGCTTATCTGAAACTTTACGAGTCACTAACTCTGGCTGAGAAAACTCCGCAACAAGGGGAATTCTGTATTGATATCGGTGGCAGCCCCGGTGGCTGGGCGTGGGTGATCCAAAAATGCGGCGCGGAGGTTCTGAGCATAGACCGCTCTCCCCTCGATGAAAAAATTTCAAACTTAAAAGGAGTGTCGTTTGAAAAACGCGATGCGTTTTCCCTGCTACCGGAAGAGTTTATTAAAAAAGGGCAGTCGGTCGACTGGCTGTTTTCCGATGTGATCTGTTACCCGGAAAAACTTTATGACTGGTTGTCGATCTGGATAGACTCCGATATCTGTAAAAATTTCATCTGCACGATCAAGCTCAAGGGTGAGCCAGAAACGGCTATCATAAAAAAATTCGCAGCTATTCCAAACAGCAAAGTACTGCATCTTTTTCACAACAAGAATGAGCTTACATTTTTCAGGCTGGGCTAGAAAGAGAACCTTCCCCCTCTCAATCAAAAGGCGGTTGGCTTTTCTTTAGATATTCTTCTTCGGTCAGGTTCATCCGACCAATGATGAATTTTTTCTTCCTTTCAGCGATGGAGATGGTCGTCGGATCATTCTTTTCTTCTCCCAACCGTCTGGAGATTTCGATTTCTTTGATGGCGTGCCGCCAGTCCTTCATTCTTTCATATACACTGATTAAATTTAAATGCACCTGAACATGGTCCGGTTCGATCTCCAAAACCTTGTTGTAGTACTCTTTGCATTTTTCCAGATTTTGGTGATACCAGTATTCCAAAGCGATCTTAAAAAGAATCTCAGGATCATTTTTTTTGATCTCGGCAGCTTTCAGAAACTGCACAACAGCAAGATCGTTCCGGGTTAACATCGAATAGGTTTCTCCCAGACCGAGACGAGTTTGCAAATTTTCAGGGTCAATCGCTAGAGCTTTTTTATAAACCACGACCGATTCTTCTTTTCTATCCGACTCGAAATAGATCAATCCCATTTGGTTATAAGCAGGTACAAATTCAGCATCGATTTTCACAGCCGCATTTAAGATCTCAATAGCCTCATCATAAGCACCGATTCTTTGCTTCTCCTTGGCATTTTCAAGCAAAACTTTCGGATCATCAGATAGAGCTCCGCCCTGAGTTGCAACCTCATTACTGCACCCGGACAGCAGTATGAAAACACATAAAAATAAAGTTTTTATATCTGTAATCATTTTCGATTATCTGCAGAAAATTGCGTAAAACATTTAAGCGTTATATTAGGGGTATTATTACCTCATAATATTACGATAAACAAGATTCATCATTTTCCATGAATTATTTCTTTAATGAGGGAAAGGTGTGTTTATAATAAAACCTTGTTTTAGTCAGTTTATAAAACTTAATAAGTTATTTTAAAATATATAGATCAGGTAATTACCATGTCCGATGAGCTTCCCTATTTAGAAAATGACAATGGTGAGTTTGCTGTTCCCTGTCAATTAAAAATTGCTGAAGATTGTGTCCAGCAAGGTGAGTTTTGCGAGGATAAAGAAGACGCCCGGGAATGGGTCGAGGATGAGTGCTGGATATTTTCCGGCGAAGGCCATTTTTGCGTTCAATGCAATGAACAGGTTTTGCGCAATATCGCAAACCTTGCCACCAAAAAAATGATCTAGCAGGGCTACGCCCTATGGTAAAAGGTCAAAACCAAAAAGTAGTTAAACGCCGTTGGCCTTCTTATGTCCAGCAGAAAAATTCTATCTAGAAGCAAAATGGTTTGTTCATTTATGCTCTGATTACCTTCCCGCGGTGGAGCGCCGCTAAATATGAAAATAATCGATATCATTACCCCTGTAAAAAACCTGTCCGCCGTGGAAAGCATTATTGTCCAGCATGACTCTGAAGTTCTATGGGTGAGCGCTGATGAAGATAGGAAGAAAGTGATCCGAGCATTGGTTAGCGATGACCAAAGACAATCTTTGCTCGATGCCCTACAAGGGTTATTTCAAGGCGATAACCATTCAAAAATTCTTGTTACGGCTCTCGAAGCATCGCTACCAAGAAAAGAACCCACCCCGAATGAAAAGGATTCTTCAGACAAGTCCAGCACCACTCGCGAAGAACTTTATAACGAGGTTGAAAAAAACACGAGACTCGATTCAACTTATCTGTTGCTGGTTTTTTTATCCACCGTGGTGGTGGCAATCGGTCTGCTAGAGAATAATGTCGCAGTGGTGATTGGCGCCATGGTTATCGCTCCTCTGCTGGGTCCAAACATCGCCTTGGCGCTCGGTGCCGCGTTGGGGGATATGCCCCTCATGTGGAAAGCTTTTAAAACAATTCTTGCAGGTATCGGACTGGCACTATTCCTTTCCATAGGGCTTGGGATTTGGCATCCGATGGCTTTGGACAGCCCGGAAATTATGGCACGGACGGATGTTGGATTGGATTCGATGGCGTTGGCCTTGGCTTCAGGAGCGGCGGCAGTGATTTCTTTGACAACCGGACTTTCCAGTATACTGGTCGGCGTGATGGTTGCGGTGGCTCTACTGCCTCCCACCGCTACTTTGGGAATCATGTTAGGTGCAGGCCATACTCAGCTTGCTATCGGCGCGGCCTTATTATTAGCAGTGAATATTGTATGCGTGAATCTGGCGGCCAAGGTTGTTTTTTTGGTTAGAGGAATCAAACCAAGAAGCTGGCTGGAAAAACAAAAAGCCAATCAATCAATGGTTACTTATCTGGTGATATGGATTCTTTCCCTAGCCATACTTTTGGTTATCATTTTATTCCGTAAAGGACTCTTTATACCTTAACGAAAATATAAATCTGCTAATGAGGAATTTATATGCAAGGTGATTTTAAGGATACTCTCAATTTTCAGAATACGCTTGCTTTCGAGAATCCTTTCGCTGCTTTTTTTGCCGACAAAAGCTTATCTGTTCCTTTAAGCCAGGTGATGTTGTTTGCCCTGATTATCACCCTTTGCATGCTTTTTGGAAGGCACAAAATGGGTTTACTTGTTTCTTACGCCTTTGTTTTTTACTGGGGATTTATTTTTAACAGGCCTTATTTTATCGATATGCTGGGCAACAATACGATGGGATTATATGCTTATACCATTTTTGGGTTTGGCATGGCTGTACTGTCTATCGTGGGAATGTTCCAAAAAGGCTAGCCCACTGACGGGGGAGGCGATAGGTCGGTACGCATAGTGCAATACAAGATCGATTAGCCTTTTACTATAGGTTCGCTAAGATTTCTTCCCCCCGGGAAAGACGGCTCGTTAAGTCTAGATATGGTTTGCCAGCCAACAAAGGTATTGCAAGTTGCCACCCTCGCTAGAGGGGGGGGGTTAGTAGCTATTCATCATTACTGCTGTAACAGGGTTTTCGTATTTATTACAAGCGATGACAGAATCGAGAGAGTTGGGCGTTACCTTGTCGACATCAATTTCGTAGCTAAACAAGGGTGTTGCACCACAACTACCAAATTCGTTTTCACAGAAATCACACATATTGATGACTTGATAATTCGTTTCGCGCTTAGTCATTTTCCCCTCCGTAGTAAAATGAGCACTTTCTCTTTACGAGAAGTAGATTGGCTTATTCCTATTTATCGGCTGGAGTTTTCGAAAGCTTAACGGATTTTTTCTACTTGTGAAAAAACAAGGAAGGGATTAATTGCTGAGCTTGAATTTTCTTTCTATTATCCTTCGGGTGTCACGAGATTTCCCGGCCCAAAACAGGGTTTCTCGGTCTTCATATTGCTCCAGGGCCAGTTCGATATGTTTCATAGCTTTAGGCCCATTGTCCAATTTTGTATAGACCACCGCCAGGTTGTAATGGAGACCTGGAACATTCTCGTCAAGATTAAGACCCATTTCTAGAAACTTTTTAGCAGTCGCATATTCTTTATTCTTGATATACCCGGAAGCTAATTTTTTCAAGGTTTCCACATTGTTAGGGTCGAGATTATGCGCTTCAAGTAAGACTTGAATGCCTTCTTTGACTTTTCCCTGTAGAAGGTAAATTTCCCCAATGACCCGATAAGGAGCTTGAAGTTTAGAGTTTATCTTTAGAGCTTTTCGGGAAAGGTCAAGAGCTTTGGGGAACTCTCTTCGACTATAGGCCACTTCTCCCAAAATAGCATGTGGTTCTGCCAAAGTCGGGTCGATTTCAAGAAGTAGGTTGGCTTTTTCTTTGGCTTGTACTGCTTGGCCTGTTTTAAGCAAAACGTCCGCGTAAATGAACAAAGCTTCGACATCTTCTGGAAACTGCGCTAGGAAATACTCTATAGAGCTTTTGGCCTTTTCATAATTTTCCTCATCCAGAGCTTTTTTAGCTTCTATAACTTTCGCCCGGTCAGGTACCTCTTCCTTTTCTTCTCCACCTCCACAAGAAATCGCAAATAGAGCAAAGAAAAGAAAAACGGATAATTTAATGAGGTTGGATATATGAGGGTGCTTCATTAATTTTAAGGCTTTTAAACAAGGGAAATACAATATATCTGGTCAATTTAAATTAAAAAGAAAGATCTGTCAATTTAAGAACAAATTACTTCATTATTCACCTAATAAATGCAGTAACACATTTCTATTATGCGGGCACACCCGATGCTCAAAAAGATAGATTCCCTGCCAGATGCCTAAAGCCATTTTGTTTTCTCGCACGGGAATCGATAACTGTGTTTGCGTCAAAGCAGATCGAATATGAGCTGGCATGTCATCGGGGCCTTCTGCTTGATGATCATATAAAGGGTCGCCATCGGGAACCAACCGATTAAAAAACTGGTTCAAATCTGTCAACACATCAGGGTCTGCATTGTCCTGAATGATAAGGGATGCAGAAGTATGGGGAATAAACAGAGTCAACAATCCCGATCGAATGCTCTGATGCTGCATCCAGTTCTCTACCTCCCTGCTGATTTTATAGATCCCACGGCCTTTTGTTGAAACGGAAAACTGGAATTCTGCCTGCTTCATAATAGTTAGAGTTTTATTAAACCTTTCTTTTTTTTAAAAGGAGTTTATTAAAACACGCATCTTGTTAAAGTATTTTTGGCTCCACTCCTAGTTGCCAGAAATGAGTTCCCGAGCGTGTTTTAAGGATGCTTCGGTAATTTTTTCTCCGCTCGACATTCTAGCCACCTCTTCCACACGCTCTTCAAATTCCAGTTGCCGTATTCCAGACCGAGTGCGTTTTCCTTGAACATGTTTTTCGACACGGTAATGAGAGGATGCCATCCCCGCAATTTGCGGAAGATGGGTAATACAAAACACCTGCTTGGTTTCGGCAACCTTTTTAAGTTTGTCACCGACTTTTTCTGCCACGCGACCTCCGATTCCCGCATCTACTTCATCAAAAATCATTACAGGAATCGTATCCTGCTCATTAAGAATAGACTTTAAAGCGAGCATGATGCGCGACAGCTCACCACCAGAAGCTATCTTAGCCAGAGGGCGTAGGTCTTCTCCCGGATTCGGAGAGAACAAAAATTCCAAAGTGCCCAGCCCAAGAGATGTCGGTTTTAATTTTTCTTTGCGGTACTCAACAAATCCTTCAGAGTCGGGTGTGTAATTAAATTGCACTCCAAAACGTACGCCATTCATATGCAAATCTTTTAATTCTTTATCCACACCTGAATTGAGAGATTTCTCTCCCGCCTCGCGCTAGTAGTACAACGAGAATGCCAGCTTCGATTCGGTTGATACCGAAGTAA
>JAJDBA010000209.1 GCA_029261675.1 Nitrospinaceae bacterium | reverse complement strand
TCAAACGATCGGTGTAAGGGAATACATTGGAGTAGGTTACGCTCTCGCACATTTTTTCAAAACCACGATGTAGATATCCAATTTCGACATCGAGAGTGACTACGGTTTCCCCATCCAGAGTCAGTAAAAACTTTACAGTGCCATGGGTTGCGGGATGTGATGGCCCCATATTCAGGACCATATGGTCGGTATGTAGATTCTCTTTTAAGTCAGTCATAGTCTAAAGTGAGTTAATGTGCGTTAGCTGGATTTTGATACTTTTACTTTTATTAAACCTTCTTCACCATTCCGCAAATCGTTGACAGCTACTTCCGGCCAGTTTTTTGGAATATAAACCATTCCCGGACTTGTTACCCGAGAGGTTTTAATTTTCACCTGTACTTTATTGCTTGAAGATTCCACGACAACCTCATCACCCGAAGCAACTCCCATGGTTTTCGCATCATCGGGATGGATTTCCGCGATGCATTCGGGCCCTATATCAACCAATGCTTTTGCATACTGGCTATAACCGCCAATATGGAACATATGATTGTTGGTTTGTAGTGTGAAGGGGTAGCCTTCTTGAGCTGCCTGAGGGTCGCTGGCCGCAGAAACAGGTTTGAATGCAGGTTTTTTCTCTGATGCAGCAGGAACCCATTGTTTTGATTCCTTACCTGGAACTGCGCCTTTATAAATAGGTACGGCTTGCTCGATTTCCTGCTGTAATTCAGTGATGGATGAATTGGCGAATGGTTTTCCAAAAATTTCTGCCAGTTCAATCAAAATATCAAAGTCAGGCTTTGAAGATCCTTGCGGTAAAACAGCTGAGGCAACCGCTTGGATATGTCGAGACATATTTGTGTATGTTCCATCTTTTTCAGCATAAGTGGAAGAGGGTAAAATTAAATCGGCCATTCTTGCTGTCTCCGTCATAAATACATCTGTGACGATTAAGAATGGAACGGTTTTAAGTGCATCTTTAACTTGTTGTGGCTTGTAAAAAGATTGCACCGGATCTTCCCCCGCTATGTAAAGAAACTTGATGGTTCCATCTTTACAAGTTTCAAACAGGTCACCACTTGTTTTTCCCGTTTGATAGCCGGGCAAAAATTCGGGTGTGAGCCCCATGTCATTAACACCTTGCGAATTACAATGCTCTCTCGGTGGGTAGATGCTGACACTGCCTGTGCTACCAAAATTGACCAAGGTGCAAAGGTTTAGAAGGGCATTTAGAACCTTTTCCCCCTCACCTGTATCAAGAACATCATTGCCTACTAGAACGAACCGATCTGCATCACGTGCAAAGCTTTCTGCAGCCCGAGTCAGGACATCATCTGGAAGACCCGTAAGCTTTTCAGCAGTTTCTGCGGTATAGCTTGAAAGAGATTGCACCAAGTCATCGTAATTATCGATAGAAGACTTCGCCTTGTTAACATCAATCAACCCATTATCAATAATAATCTTAGAAAGCCTTGAAGCAACGGCTAAGTCCGATCCATGCTTGTAGGTCAAACGCACATCTACCTTTGCTTCACTTTCAAATACCACGCGTCTTGGATTAGCAATCAGGATATCTGTATTGTTAAAGACGGTGCCAAACCGAACCGAGTTACCTCCTACCGGGTACTCTGAAGGAAGGTCAGAGTTGAAGACAAGCACAACATCCGCTTCCTGCAATTTAGTTATCGGTTGTGATGTAATGCCATTGTCAAAGCAGTCCAGCATGAACCGATTCAAGTAAGGAGCTCTTATGTTGGCAAGGTTATTGACCTGATTAGACCCTAAAACATCACGAAATAGTTTTTGTAATAAAAAGTTTTCTTCATTGGTCAGTTTTTCTGAGCCAATAGCGGCTAGACTGTCTGGGCCACTGCGATTGAGTGTGGCTTGCATGCGATCAGCTATGGTTCGAAGTGCTTCATCCCAAGAGACTTCTTGAAAATCTCCACCGACATTCATTAAAGGATTTTCAATGCGCTGATCGTTGTGGATAATACCGTGACCGAACCGACCTTTTGCACACAGATTACCTTCGTTAATTCCTATGTCATAGTTTTCATCACCCTCGATTCGGATGACTTCACCTTTTTTCGTTTCAAGCTTGACTGTGCAACCCCACGAACAGTAATTGCAGGTAGAATGGGTTTCGGTGAACATCGCTGCCAAGCCTCGAGCTTCTGATGTCATATCCATTAATGCACCTGTGGGGCAGACGGTTATACATTGTCCGCAGAACTCACAATCCAAAGGTTCATCATTGGCTGTTCCAATTCCAACGCTCATACCGCGTTTATGAAAATCGAGAGCCTGAACTCCTTGAATTTCGTCGCAGGCTCGGACACAGAGTCCGCACATGATGCAGCGGTTTAAATAAAATTCGATAATGGGATTGGTTTTAATACTAGGTTCGTTTCGTCTTTGAGTTTCGAACCGACCATCGTAAAGTTTGAGTAAATCGGTATTGTCTTGCAGTGGGCAAACACCTGACTTATCGCAGATAGGGCAATCCAAAGGGTGCTCTACTAGAAGCATTTCAAGACACGCTTTGTTGTAGCGATCGGTTTCTTCGGTTGCGGTGCTGATTTCCATTCCTTCAGCAACAGGATGGGTACATGAATAAACCAGTTCTTTTTTTCCATCGACAACAGTTTCGACCATGCATGTGCGGCAGGCGGCAAAGGGCTTGAGTTTGCGGTTGTAGCAAAGATTTGAAACTTCGACATCATTTTGTTTGCAAACCTCAAGAACAACTGTGCCTTCGTCGACGGTGGTTTCCTTACCGTTGATTTTTACGTTGAGAACTTTCTTTGCAACGGTACTCATCCTACCTCCTCTGTCACAGGCGTTTCTTCGTCTTCAATTTTATATTCAGCAAGTATATCGATGGCTTTTTCGGGATCAATGGTGCCGTGAGTGTCTTCGCCGATAATAGCCATTGGTGCAGCACCACAGTTGCCAAGGCACGATGCTGTCTGCAAGGTGAATAGTTTTCCCGCGTCTGTTTCACCGGGTTTGATATGATATTTCTCGTGGATTTTGTCACCAATGATGTCAGCCCCTTTTACAAAACAAGCTGTCCCATAGCATAGTTTAATGATGTATTTCCCGGGCTCCACAATCATGAGTTGCGGATAAAAGGATATAACCCCATATATTTCTGCACGAGAAACATTGAAAAATTCCATCAATAATTCCATCGCCGGATCGGGAAGAAACCTATAGATATTTTGGATTTTATTTAATGTTGGGATTAAATGCCCACGTGAATTGTCTGGCAGTGTATTTAAAAGTTCCTCAGTCGGAGCCAGATCAATCTCTTCTACTTCTTCTTCTGTCGCAACAGGGTTGGTATCCATCTATTAGCCTCAAGAATATCAGTGCGTTCCTGTAATAAATTTATCAGGAAAATCGCTAAGGAATGGGAAAAAAATAAAAGAGCTGTCCATATATCATAGGATAGCGCTTTTTCCCGGAATCCTGCTAAGAGGCAGAAGTATATAAGGTGGAAGGATTTACTGTCAACCTATTTATTAATAAAGAGTTTGCGCGGTTAACTCCTTCAATTAGCAGGGGAAATTGCCTGTCTCATTACGCAGTTTCAGTTGTTGAGGTTGGGTTGTGAGAATAGCGAATTGCGGCAGAAAAAATGATCTGTCCAAGAGGGGCACCAAAACCGCGTTAAAGGGGTCAGTATAGAGGTGTTT
>JAJDBA010000208.1 GCA_029261675.1 Nitrospinaceae bacterium | reverse complement strand
ATTGTTTCACGTGAAACATTCCATCACCGAGAAGATCTTTGCGTAATTCTCCAATCCAGAAATCGCAACCTCTCTATGGTTCTTTTTGCTCTAAGCGTTGTCAAATACGGGAATTAGTTTGGTAGAAATGCGAAATTATGCTAATTTTAGAGGAGTATTTCTCGATTTTCGGGTGCCATGAGTAAAATTATCAGCATTGCAAATCAAAAAGGCGGTGTGGGAAAAACAACCACCGCCATTAATCTCGCCGCGTCTATTGCCCTTTCAGGCAAAAAAGTTCTCCTTATTGATGTTGACCCTCAGGGCAATGCATCCAGTGGTTTGGGAGTTGCCGAAGATGCCAAGGGCGTGTATGAGCTGATGATGGGTGAGGCGAGTGTAGAAGAAGTCACTTGCTCGACAGAAATTGAAACCCTCAAAATAATACCTTCACGAGTCGATCTGACAGGCGCTGAAATTGAGCTGGTGACCCGAGAGTCACGGGAAACAGTATTGAAGAGAGAGCTGACCCATACGAGCGAATATGAATTTGTGATCATTGACTGCCCACCGTCTTTGGGGTTATTGACGTTGAATGCGCTGGCTGTTTCTAATTCGGTGTTGATTCCTATGCAATGTGAATATTATGCTTTGCAAGGCCTGAGTCATTTATTGAAAACTTTGAAACTGGTGAAAAAATCCATCAACCCGGATCTTAAAGTTGAAGGTATTTTGTTGACTATGTTTGATAGTAGAACCTTATTGGCCACGCAGGTGAAAGACCAGGTACAAAAATATTTCAGCGATTTTCTTTTGAAAAGTATTATTCCGAGGAATGTCCGTTTGAGCGAGGCGCCCAGTCATGGTAAGCCTATTATGCTTTATGCGGGTCGCTCGCGGGGTGCAGACTCTTATGTCGAGCTTGCAAAAGAAATCATTTCCCGATCTAAAACCGAGACTAAAACTTCTCTAACAGGTTCTGCAGCATGAACAGAAAAGCGCTAGGCAAGGGCATCAATGCGTTGATCCCAGATTTTGAAATGGGTGTCCCTGAGGTAGAGCCTTCTGCGGCCAGTGATTTACTGGTCGATGAAATTTCTCCTAACCGTCTGCAACCCAGAAGCTATTTTGATGATAAGAAATTGGAAGAACTGGTAACTTCCATTGAAGAGCATGGCGTGTTGCAACCGGTTGTGGTGCAAAAGGCGGGCTCGGGTTATGAGTTGATTGTCGGCGAAAGACGCTGGCGAGCCTCGAAGAAACTCGGACTCAAAAAAATCCCCGCTGTGATTCGAGAAGTCAGCGATGCACAATCGCTCGAAATTGCGATCATTGAAAACATTCATCGGCATGATTTGAACCCTATAGAAGAGGCTGAAGCTTATGCTCGACTGGCTAATGAGTTCGCGCTGACGCAGGAAATGGTCGCGAAAAAGGTAGGAAAAAGCCGGACAGCAGTTGCCAACACTTTACGCCTGCTAAAATTATCGAGGAATATAAAGGAAGATTTGATCTCTGAAAAAATATCCATGGGGCATGCGAGAGCTTTGCTTGGTTTGGAAAATTCCAAACAAATGGAAACTTTGAGAAAAGAAATCATCAAACACGATTTGACGGTTCGGCAAACAGAAGGCAGAGTCAATAAGGTGAAAGCGGGTTCTGTAAACAAGCCTCAGCTCTCACCGGCAAAAAAGGATATTTTTATTAAAGATCTTGAAAAAGAATTAGCACGAAGGTTAGGGACAAAGGTGGATATATCGCCTAAGAAAAAGGGTGGAAAACTAGTTGTGACCTATTACTCCGATGACGATTTGGATCGGATTCAGGAGCTGATGGGAAGCAAAAGAAAATAATAATTTAAAGGCAAGGTTTTACATGTGGAAGGGCAAGGAAAACATGAAAAAAGATGATGCGCAAATAAAAGCCTATATGGGCGAAGATACAGTTTTCAACGGATCGCTCACTTTTGATGGAACCGTTCGCATTGATGGTAAATTTGAAGGTCAGGTTATAACCGAAGACACTTTGATCGTTGGTGAGACGGGACATTTGATAGCTGAAATTTCTGCTGGCACAGTCGTTTGTATGGGCCGCGTAGAAGGTACCGTCATGGCTTCCAAAAAAGTAGAGATTCATTCGACCAGTAGAGTTGTGGGAAATGTAAAATCCCCGGCTCTATACATTGAGCTGGGCGGAGTATTGGATGGAACCTGTGACATGACCGGAAAAGAGTCTAAAATTATTCCTTTGGTTAAGACGGAAGAAAAAGAAAAGAAATCCATGAACCAACCCAAAAACGGGTAACGGTAAAAACTCAAAGTTATTGTTTTCAAATTACTTATTGAGTTTTTGCAGGTAGGGGATTAGAATATATTCGTACTATGGAAAATGAGGGTTCCCTGGATCCAGGGACTGTTTATATTGTAAGTACTCCAATAGGAAATTTAGGCGATTTTACTCAAAGGGCGGTTGAAACTTTAAGTGCCGTATCGTTGATTGCCGCAGAAGATACCCGTCGCACACGGATTTTATTAAATCGTTATGAAATCCAAACCCCACTTTCCAGTTACAACAGCTATAACAAATTTAAAAAGGGCGCATTATTTGTGGATCGCCTTAAAAAAGGCGAAAGCATTGCCTTGGTTTCTGATGCAGGAACACCGGGAATTTCGGATCCGCATTACCACTTAGTGCAATCGGCGTTAGAAGAAGGTTTTGCCATAAATGCTATTCCCGGACCATCGGCCTTGTTGGCCGCGTTGACCGTTTCCGGTCTCCCGATGGATAAATTTATTTTTGAGGGTTTTCTTCCCAGGAAAAAAGGAAGGACGACTACGCTTGAGAATTTAGCAACTGAAAAGAGAACCTTGGTCATCTTTGAATCGCCGAATCGAATTCAAAAAACCTTACGTGATCTTTTAAAAGTGTTTGGTAATCGACAAATTGCAATTGCCAGAGAATTGACAAAAATGCATGAAGAGGTGATTCGCGGTAATTTGGAAGACCTCGCAGATCAAGAACGCAAATGGCGGGGCGAGTTAACCTTGGTTATTGCGGGATCAAATGTAAAAAAAAGGAAAGATTGAATGCCGGTTATTTCTATTATCGGTCCAAAAGGCGGAATTGGAAAAACAACGTTGTCGATAAATACGACAGCGGCTTTGACGCGTATGTTGGGCGACTCCCTAAATCACGATAGTGTATGTCTGTTCGATTTGGATTTACGTTTGCCGACTATCTCCAGTATTCTGGAAAGCCACCCCAGAAAAACCTTCTACGACCTGTTTGAAACACTCGCCAACAAGACTTATCAAGTCGATTTTTTGCAATCCATTTACAGAATCCTGACTCTGTTCCAGGCTTATCTTGACAAGGAAATTGATAGCAACAACGCACAACTGCAAAAAAGTCTGGCGTTGTATAAAAACATGAATATTGAATTGTTCCATTTTTCAGAGTTTAGCTTTGGAAATGTGTTGCAGGAATTTTTCCTAGAGCGTGGGCAGATTCACACGGTTAAACAGATTAAAGTTCTGAGTCCGCTTTTAAAAAAACTCGATATGGACCCTCTTAGAGAAATTATAAAAGAGCGTGAAAATAATTCGAGACCGATCGCGGATGAATTCATAAATTATATAGAGGAGTATAAATTTTCTTTGTTGGGAGGCGAAGTTCCTATTCTTGGCAAAAGAAGTCATCGAAAACGTATCAATGAACCCGCCTTCCTGTTGTTGTTCTTGGAGTTTGTGAACGAGCTCATTGGGCGGTTCAAATATATTGTCCTTGATACTCCCGCCGGAGGGGTCAACCATTTATCTTCATTGATGAATTCCATCGATCAGGTGCTTTTCATTTTTGATATGAGTAATAGTATCGCCGTCAATGGCAGCATTGATGCTTTGCACTCGTTCATCGACTACTATGAAGATTTTTATGAGGATTATAAGCAGGGCCGTTTGACTGGTCTGGATAAGGCTTATGTAAACCGGATGATTGCGCTGCGAGGCCAGGAAGCGGTAACAGAAATTCTAAGCAATAAAAAGTTTGGCATCATTTTCAATCGCTGCCAGTCCCCAAAAGAAATTTCCAATTGTCTGGATCAGCTTCGAGAATATCTTGAGACTCTGGATCGTTATGATGAATACAAAGATCGCATTCATATGGTCGGAATGGTGCCACACCACAAAATCATCAATATCACCAATAATCGTGGCACGTTGTTTTACGATAAAGATAGCTCGTTATCAAAATGCATAAATCTTATCGCCGAAAATATTCTAACCGATAATCAAAATTGCCCTACCTTATCGAATAGTAACGGAGAAATTTTGCAGTTCTTACAAAAAAAAGGACAAGGAAGTTGGGCCAGCCGTTTTGGCAGGATAGCCAGTAGCCTAAGTTAGCTCTTTGCCATGACCGACATCAAACTCAAAATTCTTACGGAAGAAGATTTTTTATTCCTAGCAAAAAAAAACCCAGAAGGTATCTATGACGAAGAAACCCGGGAAAATTTAGATAGGATTATTAAAAGATTAATTAGAGGAAAAGAATTTTGTACCAGCGATGAAAAGCAACTTCTTAAAAAATTCCAAGATGTAATTTTTGGAATTCTACTGCGCAAAGATACCGAGACAAAAGGAAAAATAAATCATCCGGGAATAGTCCAAGTGGCGGGAAATTTTTCGGGAGACCTTGCGGCAGAGTCAGTCATTATTGAAAAAACAGCAACGGTTTTGGCAAATATCGCTGCGGAAGAGGTTTTGTGTAAAGGTAAAGTGCGTGGCGATATCCGTGCTACTAACAAAGTAAAAATTACAAAAGAAGCAGAAGTAACAGGAGACATACACTCCCCCAACCTGAATATTGAAAAGGGTGCTTTGTTTGAAGGTCGGTGCTCCATGCCCAAAAACAGAACACCTCAGCCCATTTTTTTAATGAAAAAAACACCAAAAAAAACGGGTTAAAAAAAGGAACCTTCTCTTTTAATACGGGATTGGGGTGATTTATATTTTCGTGCTAAGAAATCGAACATCCCCTGAATTAATCCCGAGGGGTCTTATCGTTTGAGGTTTTACGGTTTTGGATATCAAGCTTACGGTTTTGACCGTCACAGAATATAATTTGATAGGCACCAAAGATCCCAGCGGTAGCTATGACCGCAAGACAAGGGAAAATCTGTACTGGATCATTGAAAAACTGCGAACCACTAATCATCCTCTTTCGAAGCTTGAGTCCCGTCTGCTGGAAAAATTTAGAGACGCAACTTTTGGCGCATTGGAAGAAAAGGACAAAAAAGTAAAATTCGAAGTCGCCCGTTATCGGTTGTCGAGTAATGTTAAACATACTTTAAAGCTTGTTGCTTCTGGAGTTGGTATTTTAATCGTTACCGGTTTTATGGTTTATCAATTTGTCTTGGATAACTCGTACCGGCAAAAAGTAGATGTGGCCTGGTATCAGGGATTAAATAAAGTAGGCTTGGTCTCTAAGGAAGAGGTCGAACAAATACGCAATGACCTTTCCGTTGCTTCTGTAGAACTTGAAGAAACTAGAAAGTTCAACGCCGAGCTCAGTCAGCAGATTGAGCAAATGATTTTAAATAATAAGGTGACGGAAAATTTAAAATACATCGTCAAACAGGTGTACAACAAAAAAGAAGCGAGTTATGAAAAGTCGGGGAAACTGATGACTTTGAAATACAACGGGAAAAAGGTTGCTTCCTTTAATTATAAAAACCCACAACTATGGTACCTTTTAGGAGTCATCGAAAGTGGGGAGTTGAGGGTTTACTATAATGACGAAGAAATTCTGCAAATTGAATCTATCTTTGGCCGCGCGGGAGAAGAAACTCCTGTGGGAGAATATGAAATAAAAAACAAAGCATACAAACCGACCTGGTATAAAAAAGAAACAGTGGATGGAAGAACGAGGGTGCGTGCTATTCCCTTTGGACATAAAGACCATGAAATTGGTCACTGGTGGATGGGAATGAAAAAGTTAGGCGAACCCGTTCCGGGGAGTTATGGAATTCATGGGGTCAATGTTAGTAAGGTCAATGAATTCTTCAAGAAAAATTTTGATTGGAGAAATGGAAGCGCGGGTTGTCCCAATATTCAAGATTGGTACCTTGATTTCTTGGCTAAAATGGTTCCCCGTGGCACTCGGGTCAATATAGTACAGAAAGATAAATGGAATAAGAAAAGGGACTTCATCCCACCCTCCGCCGCCTAATCCTCTTATGAGGGAAGGTAGCTAGCCTAATCAAGAATTTTAGTTTGGAAAAAAGTAAATGAAAAATAAAACAGACGCCTCGAAAAAACTCTGGGGCGGCAGATTCAAACAATCGACCGATGCGTTGATGGAAACTTTTTCAGCTTCCATTTCGTTTGATAAACGTCTTTATGATTGTGATATTGAAGGAAGTATTGCACATTGCAAAATGTTGGCGCGTTGTAAAATCATTACCTCGGCGGAATCCAAAAAAATTATAAAAGGTCTTCAACGAATTTTACGCGAATGTGATGAAGGACGGTTCGAGTTCAGCGTACGTCTTGAAGACATTCACATGAATATAGAAAGCCGTCTGCGAGAAATCGTGGGCCCGATTGCCGGTAAACTGCACACAGCTCGAAGTCGGAACGATCAGGTCTGTCTGGACATCCGACTTTATCTTCGAAAAGAAGTCGAGGATATCGTTGGCGAGCTTAATAATATGTGCAAGGCTTTGGTTGCGATAGCGAAAAAAAATATAGATCATGTCATACCCGGTTATACCCATTTGCAAAGGGCGCAACCGGTTTTACTGTCGCATCATTTATTAGCCTATGTAGAAATGATGCTTCGCGATAAAGAGCGTTTTCTCGATGCTTATAAACGAATCAATGTTATGCCGCTGGGTTCGGCGGCATTGGCGGGGACTAACTTTCCTATCGATCGAAAGATAACGGCGAAACTTTTGCGGTTCCCGGAAATTTCTCATAACAGTATGGATGCGGTTGCAGATCGTGATTTCGCGGCAGAATTTTGCAGTGCCGCAGCGTTGGTCATGATGCATCTTAGTCGGTTTTGTGAAGAGATCGTTATATGGAACTCCAGCGAATTCGGGTTTCTCGAACTTTCCGATGCGTTTACGACAGGCAGTAGCATCATGCCGCAGAAAAAGAATCCAGATGCGGCGGAACTCATCCGCGGTAAGTCCGGCAGGGTTTTTGGCAATCTGGTATCTCTACTCACTTTGATGAAAGGTTTGCCGCTTGCGTATAACAAAGATATGCAAGAAGACAAAGAACCTCTTTTTGATACCTCCGAGACAGTTAAGGTTTGCCTGAGAATCTTTACGGATATGATGAAGTCGGCAAAATTTATACCGATCGCTACAAAAGATTTAGAGGCAAGCGGATTTCTCACCGCAACCGATTTGGCAGACTATCTGGTGTTAAAGGGAGTGCCGTTTCGCGATGCTCATGAAATCACTGGCAAAACCGTTGCCTTCTGTTTGGAAGAAGAAAAAACTTTAACGGATCTTTCATTACCCGAACTGCGAAAAATATCGAAACGATTTGATAAAGATGTTTTCGCGCATATTGCAATTAGCAACTCTGTCGACAGAAAAAATGTGTATGGCGGAACGGCGAAAAAACAGGTGCGTGCGCAAATCACTCGTCTAACCAAAAAGCTCAAACAAAAATGATGCACCGTATATTTTTTACTCTACTTATTATCCTTTCTATCCTATCGACAGGCTTGACGGGTTGTGGTCACAAAGCCCCCCCCAAACCCCCTACCGCCCCTCCCGAAGAAGCAAAGGTCTAACCGACTAACGTGGGGGGTGAATAGACCCACCAGACCCACATTAAAGCATTGTTTTTATTGATTTTATATCTTTTATCGGGAAGAGCTTTATGGTATATTGCTTGCCTGTTTTGTTAAATTTAGACAAAAAATTGCAAGGGAATATAAATGAATAAAGATCAAGTCGCGATTTATCTGAACGAGCACCCCGAGTTTTTTAATGAATATCCTGAGCTCTTAAGAAAGATAAAAGAAATAGAAGAAGATGATCTTCCTATAGAACCGATGAGTACTTTGAGTCTCGCTGACCGCATCATCAAACGCGTACACGATGACAAGGAACATCTTAAAAGCAAATTGGAATGGTTGTTCGAAATTTCCCGCGCTAACGAAAAAATTCAAGATCATTTATACGAAATAGAGCAACTGGTTTTAACCAGTACTAATCTAGACCAGATGGTCAATCAGTTAAGAAAAGAAATTCCCAACCGCTTTGGCATTCCCAGTGTCATGGTTTGTCTTGTTCAAGGTTCGGACCATTTTATGGAAGACCGATTGCGTGAGCGATATCAGGGAGAATTGGACGAGACGGTAAGGTTCATCAGCAAAGAAACAGCATCAAACTGGTTTGAAGGAAATCCAAGACCGGTTCTACGCGGAGAAATTGAAGAGTCTGAAGTGTTTGGTCCGACTAATGAAGAAAATCCCATCAATTCGGAAGCACTCATCCCCATTGTTGCGCAGGAGACTTTGGTCGGTGTCATTGCTTTTGGCAGTCCCAAAACGTTCCATTTTCATGAAGGCCTCGGTACCGAGTTTCTCGAACGCATGGCAGACAAAGTCGCCATCTCTATAAATAATATCCTCCTCATCGACCAACTCAAAGACCAACTCGTCCACTAGCCCACTCGGCGTGGGGGCCAATAGGTCAAGGCCCGTAAAGCGGGTAGATACCGTTGCGTCTCTGACCGTAGTTTGTAAATTTTTTCTGGTCGCGTTCCGGTTGCACGTTATCGCGAGCGAGTGAAACGAGCGCGGCGAACCAGATTAAAAATACTTCATTTGCACACCGCGTTTTACTGCGTTATCCTTTCTATTCCCTATTTAAAAGCGATTTACCAATAGTATTTTAAAAAATTTAAGGAGCAAATTATGTCAGAAGAAATTATTAAAAATCTGGGCCCATTAGCAACCTTGGCAGGTACCTGGGAGGGGGACAAGGGCGATGACATTGCTCCTGATGATGATAAAAAAAGCGAAGAGAATAATAAATTTCGCGAAGAAATGATCTTCGAGGCGATGGGTCCGGTGAATAATCACGAACAAACTCTTTATGGGTTGCGCTACTCATTAACTGCTTGGCGCATTGGCGCCGCAGACCCGTTTCATGAAGACCGGGGTTATTTTCTTTGGGATGCGAAAAATAAACAGGCCATGCGTTGCGCCACGGTTCCACGAGGAATTTCTTTTATTGCAGGTGGAACGGTAGAACCCGATGCGAAAGAATTTGATTTGGCCGCCGATGTGGGATCAGAAACATATGGAATCTGCTCCAATAAATTTCTCGATGAAGAATTCAAAACCGTTCGCTTCGAAATGAAAATCACCATTCATGATAACGATAGTTTTACCTATGATCAGGACACGCAACTCCAGATCAAAGGCAACCCCAACCTTTTCCACCACACCGATAAGAATACACTCAAAAGAGTGAAATAGTGATCGTTGTGAGGGTTGTTTATAGGTTTTCCCCATAGACAGCGATTTTTCAAAGCAAAAGCCTCTCTAGTGAATCTATAGTAAAAGGCATAATCAATTCCACTTGCTTTATTGGCTATGACCTATAGGGTCCAGCGTCAAGCTGGCGGCGAGTGGGGCTTGACTAAACCTCGAAACTCGTTGATACTAAAGCATCACCACCTTTTATTGGATTGACAATTTTATATTATGTTACGCAAAGCAAAATTTGAAGATGCCCAAGCCATCCAGAACCTGATTTGTTTTTATTCTGAAGACGGTAAAATGTTATTCCGTTCTTTAGAAGAAATTGAACGGAACATTGCCGATTTCCGGGTATATGAAATATCTGGAGAAGTCATTGGCATCTGCAATCTTAAATATGGTTGGGATAAACTGGTGGAGATCCGTTCGCTGGGTGTTGATCCGCGCTATCACCGACAGGGAATTGCTACGAAAATGGTTCAAGACAGTATCGAGCAGGCGTTATTGAATCAAGATTGCGATACGGTTTTTGTTCTCACTTATGCGATCCCTTTATTTGAGAAGCTGGGGTTTCAAATCATAGATAAAATTAACTTGCCGCAAAAGGTTTGGAACGATTGCCAGCAATGCCTGCATCAGGATAATTGCGATGAAACAGCGATGAGTTTTTCACTGTTGCCATTGCGAAAAATACCTGTTGTAAATGACACTAATAATGATGAAGTTCTTATCCCCCAATAATCGGAGGGTTGAGTTATGTTAGGTCCGACTTTTAGCGCTTTAACTGGATTGAACAATGCATCTAAACGTTTGCAGAACAGCGCAAATAATCTCGCCAATGTGCAAACTGCCGGATTCAAAAAAGGTGAAGTAACCAGTGTTGAAAGTAAATCCGGCGGCACACGCGTAAACTC
>JAJDBA010000207.1 GCA_029261675.1 Nitrospinaceae bacterium | reverse complement strand
TACGCCAGTTACAACCGTCGATAAAAACAAAAGAAAAGTAATTCCGCCCATGCACCATGTAAACTTGATACGAAGCGCATGTCGGTGCATTTTCACAGGATGAAGGTGCAACCATACATTACTAGCTATCTGTAAAACGCGGTTCCTTGGCGTGTCCGCATAACCATGCCGGAACGAAGAAGTCCAAAGCTGAGATTCAGTGATTTCTTTGGCTATATCACTGAAAATTTTTCCGCTCTTAATTTTATCCATCAATTCCGCAATACCCGGAATTTGAGGTGCCTTGTTTGCCAAAAATCAATCCTCCATCAAAAATGGATGTTTTGAATTCATCTAAGAAACAATCAATGGTTCCACGTTAAACCAGAAGTTTAGACCCTGGTTGTCCCCACTGACCCTTTTCCCAAAGAAACTTTTTACTTTTATCCACAATTATCTGTCCATCAGGGGCCAATGAAATTTTTAAGCGCTCCAAAGGTCTTGGTGCTGGCCCCTCAAAATGCATTCCCTCTTTGGTAAAACCACTACCATGGCAGGGACACTTGTATTTACTCTCAGTATTTAGCCATCTTGGCGTACAACCCAAATGAGTGCATAGACCGTAAATAACATAAATCCCCTCTTCGTCTCGAACAATCCAAACCCGCTGATCCTGGATGTATTTTGTGCTAACCGCTCCCACGGTGTAATCACTGGGATAACCCGCCTTGAAGATAGGAGAAGGTTCGAAAAGAACTCTAGGGAATAAAAGTCTGGCAAAGTAGAGAGACGATAAACCTAAAGCGGCCATAAAACTGGCCCATCCCGCTAAAGAAAAAAAGTCGCGTCGCGACCAGATAGTATCAACTACTTCTTCCTTTTTTTCTTTGCCTTTTGTTTCAGCCATCACAACCTCTTAAATCTAAATATTATAAGGGCTCACTACCTTTTCGACAGACATTGGATTTCTAGAAAAGAACTGTCAAAGTGTTGGTTTTTAACATAATTAAAATATCGAGTCAAGGCAAGAAGTATTCCAACAATAATTGTCGGTTTTACTGTGATTTTATGGCCTGCAAACATGCCTTCGCTGCACAAGAAACCTCTTGAAAACGTGTCATTTCAAAACTTGTAGAATTTGCAAGATTTGCAACCGTGATCCCTTTTTTAATAAGCAATAATATCATAGGAATCAACTCACCTGCATGATTCGATATAATTTGCGCACCGACCACCAATTTAGTCCGCTTATCTGCAACAATTTTGAATATTTCCCCCTCAAATATCTCACTTTCGTAAATGCCTTCAACTGGATGAAAACCTTGCTGAGGAGCCGATTTCATGGAGCAACCAACATAGCCAACGTTCTGCACCAATCTATTAATCTCCGGCACCCACTCACGATTAAGCTGTCGATTTTTACCCATCGCATTATCCGCAGCCACTTTCCCCTGCTCTTGCGACATCATATCCGTTACGCGTTTCCCTGAAATACTGCCAACACCATAAACACCCGGAATACTGGACATCATTCGTTCGTCAACAAAAATTTCGTCTTTACTGCCAAGACGGGCGCCGAGACTTTCCGCCACTTTATTAAGCTCTCCCCCTTTCCCGTCGCCCACCATAACGATCAGGTTGGTAGCGAACTTGATACCGGTTTCAAGTGTCATCTCTAAATCATCTGCGTTTTTAAAAAAGGAAATGATTTTTTTATCAGGAAGAATTTTTATCTTTCTGCTTTTTAACTGAGCTTCAACTTTTAAATTAAATTCAGGATCCATTTCAGGAAGAATCTCAACAGAGTCGACACATAAAAACACCTTGCAACCCAACTTCTGAAACCCAAGTGCTGCTTCGGCTCCCCACTTTCCAGCCCCCACAAGTAGTACTTTTTCCGGTATTTTATTTAACTGACAAATTTCATCGATGGAAATGATTACATTTTCTTCATGAGGCAGAGTGGAAGGAAAAGAAGGATCCGAACCACAAGCTAAAATAAGCGACTTACCAGTTATGGTCTGATTTTTCTCTTTACCTTGAACTGAAATTTCACTGGAACTTGCCAGGCTTCCCTCTCCCTCTAAGAGAACAACACCCGACTGCACGAGTTTGTTTTCGAGATTCCCACAATATTCTTCAGTCCGTTTTTTTTGCCTCTCCAAATGGGAAGCCCAATCCACTGAGTCATTGTCTGAGCTGCACTCATTAAGCAGGATATTCCTTCTTAAGAACCCCCTTTTTCCAATCGTGCCCTTTTCAACAAGACAGACCTTACCTCCCAACTCAGCCGCTCTCAAAGCTGCTCTTGTGCCTGAAAGCCCTCCCCCTAGAACCACTACATCAAATTCTGTCATAGATTGTATTTTTCTAAAAATGCCAAGTTGAAAATTTAACGACTATCAGATTAAATTCAAGAAAGAGACAAGCCCTACCAAAACCAAAGCTATTGAAGAGATTACTGCATGCAAAGTAATATTTAGTCGTTTACTAAGAGGCACTACCAAAAGAAGATAGCCAAAAACGGTATAACTCAAAATTGATTTCTGGTTGTCAAAATGTTTCAGAACGAGAAACAAAAAGAAACTTGCCAATACTGCACCGTAAATAATTTTATGAAGTCGGTATCGTTTTTTGCGATCATCGCTTGGTAGCATACTGACCCCTATCATAACATTTGCTATGGTCAGTAAGAACGCGAAAAATATGGACAAAAAGCTGGGGGAGACAAATAGATCTTCAAGTGTGGTGGGTTGCATTGGCTGGGATCATGAAGATCATAAATCAGAATGTGCTCAGATATCTACCAATACCTGGTTTCTGCCATTTTGTTTCGCTTGATATAAGGCCTTATCCGCCCTTTCAAACAAACTTGTTTCTGTATCTTCTGGAGTAATAATTGCAGCCCCGATACTCATCGTCACTTTCAATTTATCATCTCCATCAACGAAATAATCTCTCTCAACTTCCTTGCGAATTTTCTCGGAAAGTTTTTTGGTAGTTTCTTTATTAATTCGACCTAAAATGACAACAAATTCTTCACCCCCATATCGGAAGATATGGTCGCTTGCACGTATGGAATTTAAAACCGTTGCTGCAACAGACTTTAAAACCTTATCACCCGTTTTATGCCCGTAGGTGTCATTAAATTTTTTAAAGTGATCTATATCGAGAACCAGCAAAGCCCATTCTTCCTTGTATCTTTTAAACTCATGCACAAGTTGCCCGATTTTCAGATTATAAGCATTTCGATTTAACACATTTGTAAGTGAATCTACCAGGGCTTTAGCTTCAGATTCTTCTAATTTTTTAGAAAGGGTCTCCGTGGCTGTACGATGCTTTTCCAGTTCCTCGCGCAAAGTATGTGAGTGCTCGCGCGCTTTCTGCATTTCGTTTACCAGATAATCTTTGACCCTTAAGATCTCCTGGATTGTTGCAGCACCTTGAATCTTCTCCGTGCATTTGCCAATGTTCCCATCAAAATCTCCTGAACTGGTCATCATGGATTTAATGGTTTCAACCACCTCAAGAACCATTGTCTTAACAATATCTTTCTCTTCATCGACGAATTTGTGTTCCAAAATCAATCTGTCGAAATAATTCTCAACCTCCTTATCCAATTCCGTTGCAGGAGAAATACGAACTCCCTTCCTAATAACAGCTGTCATACCTTCTAACTGCTTGCGGAAATTATCTTCTGCAGGTAAAGATTGGGTTGAGCCTGCAATGAAAGAAAGCAATAACCTCGCTATTCGCTCAGTAAATTCTGCGGGCGGAGAACTGCTTTTCTGCTTTTTATCTATCATTGTATAAACAAATAGGTTGGTGAGGGAAAATCAAGATTTAGGTGGTGCCGATGGGGAGAGTCGAACTCCCACGGATTGCTCCATACGCCCCTCAAGCGCACGTGTCTACCAGTTCCACCACATCGGCAGTCTTAGTTCGTAGTGCTATCAGTAGTAACCGGAGAATCCTGCATTTGTGCAGGCTCTTCCACTTCCTGAATTAAAGAACTAGATTTTTTTTGAGTCGAGAAGACGGCAAGAGTCAATGAAGTAATCATAAATAAAATTGCGATTCCCGTTGTTACCTTGGTGAGAAAATTTCCCGCTCCGCTGCTGCCAAACATAGTTTGGCTACTACCAGCACCCAACCCTGATCCCATTGCCGCTCCTTTTCCTGCTTGTAAAAGAACGGTAAGAATCAAAGATAAAGCGGCGATAATATGTACTGCGTTAATTATAGTATTCATAACTTTTCAAAAAAATCCTTCAGTTAAATCATTTCATTACTAACTAAAAACCGGCTCCGCAAAATAACCCCGTTAGCTTAAACTAATCGGGCCGACTTGATAATATCACAAAATGAATCGATATTCAGGCTGGCCCCACCAACAAGAGCTCCATTTATTTCATCGTTTTGCAAAAACTCCCGGCTGTTTTGTGGAGTCACACTGCCCCCATACAAGATAGTTAAAGCCCCGGTTTCATTCCCTTTAAATTTTTCTGCTACAATTTCACGGATCAAACCATGTATTTCGACTGCCTGCTCAACTGTGGCGTTCTCCCCTGTCCCTATTGCCCATACTGGCTCGTAAGCAATAATAACATCTTTTAGCTGTCGACTATCCAATCCGTCAAGGG
>JAJDBA010000206.1 GCA_029261675.1 Nitrospinaceae bacterium | reverse complement strand
CCTTTTGAATCGTCCCCATTATGGAATTTCCAATCGGCGATGTCATGAAGCAGGGCACCTAACTCAACGGTCTGCATATCTGCCTGTTCTTCAGCGGCAATCGTTTTTGCAATCGACCAGACGCGGTGAATATGCCACCAGTCGTGTCCCGAGCCATCGCCGGCAAGTTTATTTTCTACAAATTCACAAGTTTTATCTATAATGGAAGAAGTCATTGATGATTTTTTTGGATAATTTAATTTTTGGTGATGGATAATCATTCCATAACCTGAGCTGGGGTTCAAGCGGCATTCAGGTAGTATTTTTTTAATGATCGCGAAAAGATGAACGGAAAACTGTTTTCTCCAATTGCAGGCCGGTATGTTTCAGGCTCAACTTGCATTCACCGAATGCGGGCTGAATATAAAATTTGTGGGACACTGTTTTTCCTTGTCCTGTCGGGGGTGGGTGATGGAGCTTTGCTTGCTGTTCTGACATTGCTGGGGATGGGGCTGGCATGGACGGCAAATATTTCAGGTCGAGAAGTTTATTTGACGCTGCGGAAGTTAACTTGGTTTTTCATCGCAATCATTATTTTTCCACTGCTGTTTACCCCCGGTTACTTTTTTGATTTGCCTGAATGGTTACCTTTCAGCATTTCGGTAGAAGGCTTGGTCCTTGCTATGGAGTCTTGTTCCCGACTGATTATTGTTGTGCTGTTTTCAACGGTATTGATAAAAACCACCTCTGATTTTTTGGCAGGATTGGACAGCTTGATTTTCTTCAAAGGAAAACTGGGGAGAAAGTTACAAGAGATTCTTCAAATAGCGGTGATGTCTATCGAAATTTTGCCCCATATTTTCAAGGAAGCAGAACGCCAGTTGGCAGAACTAAAATCGGCAGAAAAAACAACTTTGCTACAAACCATTCGAAAAGCGGTTCAGCAGGTCGTGCCTTTTATAGTGTCGGTATTGTCGAATATTCCAGACTACATTCACCCGCGTGACATGGGACTCAAATAAGAGGAATAAAACGAGTTCGAAAAGGTATTGTGTCGCTGAAAAACGAATAGACCTTTTGCCTCCACGGCTATTGGGTTGGCCGACGGTGCAGGCCGCACTCTTTATGTTCGGGGTTTTCCCACCACCATCTTCCAGCTCGGATATCTTCGCCTGGCTCGATAGAGCGAGTGCAGGGCGCACAGCCGATACTGGGATAGTTTTTTTTATGTAGCGCATTGACAGGGACCTTATGTTTTTCAATATAAGATTCTACTTGTTCTTGAGACCAATCTGCCAGAGGGTTTACTTTTATAAGAGGTGGGTGGTCGGCATCTTCTAAAACCTTTGGTGTTTCGGTGCGGGTCACCGCTTGATCTCTTCTTAGTCCCGTGACCCAGGCATCGAGTTCGGACAGAGCACGGTTCAACGGTTCAATCTTTCTAATTGCGCAGCATTCTTTTCTGTTTTCGATACTTTCTTTGAATGAAAAGAAGCCTTTTCCCCGTACCAGTTTTTCTACCTGTACATTGTCCGGGAAATAGATTTTTATTTCCAATCCGTAATGCGACCGCACACGTTCCATTATTTCGTAGGTTTCCTCATGCAGACGACCGGTATCGAGAGTGAAGATGGTGATCGGGGCTTTGAGTTTGGCAATCATATCAATGAGAACCATGTCTTCCATGCCAAAGCTGCAAGCGAGACCGGCTTTCAAGCCATACTGGTCCATAGTCCATTGGATCAATTCTTCTGCCGATTTGGTTTCAAGGTCTTTAGATGAGATAGTCATATTTCGGTTCTGCTTGACAGTTAAAGGGATAGTTTATATAAAAACGCTAAGTAGTTACTTTTTCACGGCCTAATTGAAAAATCAAGTACCGATTCGAAAAAGCGTTTAGTCGAAATCCGCGCACTTGCTTTCTATTCAAATAATAATATGAATAATCCGCTGATAAAAATCTGCACAATTATAATTTTCCTGCTACAGGCGCAATTTAGCAGTGCGGGAATTTTGGAGCAGGTTGAGCAGGAGCTTGTGTCGTTGGCAGATAGGGTTCGACCGGCGGTGGTTAGTCTTTCTCCTTATATTGCAAAAGGAGCTGTGGGGCAGGGGTTGCCTAGGAAAGGCCGACCTGCCAATGCGGGAGCGGGTGTTATCTTCGATGCGGATAAAGGATTGATCGTCACTAACAGCCATGTAGTGCGCAATGTTCTGAAGATACTGGTTACATTTAAAGACGGAAGTAAGGTTGTCGGTGATGTTTTAGGTGCCGATGAAGATACCGATCTCGCTGTGGTGCAGGTAAAATCCGCTCAGCCTCTGGCGGAGGTAAAGTTTGCGGACTCCAGTAAGGTCAGGATAGGGCAGTTGGTCGTGGCGGTAGGTAACCCTTATGGGCTGAACGATACGACCACATTTGGAATTGTCAGCGGATTAAAAAGAGAGAACGTCAACCTGTCCCGGTATGAAGATTTAATTCAAACTGATGCTTCTATCAACCCTGGAAATAGCGGTGGCCCATTGCTGAACATAAAAGGCGAAGTGATTGGTATCAATACCGCTATAATAAATTACGCGCAAAGCATTGGTTTTTCGATTCCATCAAATATGGTTAAGCATATTGTTGCGCAATTGGTGGAACATGGAGAAGTGCACCGCGGTTGGTTGGGGGTGGGCATCGACCCGCTACCCGAAGAGATGACTGAGAAAAACAATAGTAGGAAAGGCGTTGTTGTCACTTCTGTTTTTGAAGGCGACCCGGCTCATCAAGCGGGATTGAAAGTGGGAGACATTATTTTAAAAATCGGAGGCGCCGTTGTTGACTCCCCGAATACCCTGATTCGTATTATTGGCACCATCACTCCGGGGCAAACCATTAATCTGGATATCTTGAGAAACGGCAAAGATCAGATGGTTCCGGTGAAACTTGAATCGAAGAAAAAGAAAACCAGTCTTTTGGCCTCTTTGGCCCCCAGCGATCCCGCAGCTTTGGGCTTTGCGGTAATAGACGATCCCCTTGCTGAAAATAACCCAAAAGTATCTGCTGTAACTCCAGGAAGTTATGCCGAAACAAAAGGTTTGCAAGTCGGTGACGAAATTTTGGCAGTCAATGGGGAAACGGTGGGAAATCAACATGAATTCGAGAGTATTTTGAACGAGGTGACTAAAGGGGGCTCTGTTTTCCTACTTGTTTTGAGAGATAATAAAAAAATCAACTTGGGACTTGTAAGGGAAAATTAAATTTGGTAGAGTTGCCCACCCGAAATGCAGGGTTAATGCCTGTAGGGATTGTTTCGTTCTTTTTTGATATTATATATAAGCCTTTGATTATAAGGAGTTAATAGATTGTGGCCCGCCATAAGGGGTGGAAAAGGGCACACAAATATAAAGAAAATATATTACGTATCACTGTTTTTTATTATCCATTTTAGACGCTCTACTAGGAGGTAGATAATGATTCGTGTCAAAAAGGGGTGGAAAAGCTGGTATGCGCTTGCGGTCGTGTTTTTGAGCTTGGGACTTACTGGTCCCGCTGGCGCAATTTCGACCGATCATTCGCATGGTGGTCATGATTCTGGCAACGCAGCTGTTGACAGACCCAACTGGCTGAAAAAGCTAGATCAACAGCTTGAGCATGAAGATGTCATGCAGGGGCTGGAAGGTAGTCAAGAAAAGCTGGACAGTACCTTTATGAAGGTAATGGATCAGCTCAAAAGTAAGCTCAAAGAACACGCGAGCCCCGCATCTTCAGGCGGCGGATTTCATGATTCTTGGGCAGCTCACCAATTAGGACAAAGCTATTTGCTTGGCCCCACGGAAGCGGCGGCTAAAGTATACAAAGGCGCACATTGTCCGAGCAACGTTCCTACAAAAACTTATGAAGTTTCTGCAATCAATGTAGAAATCACCTTGAACCAATGGGGCGATTACTACCCGGGCTATATGTATGTTCTTGATAAGGACATTGAGAAAGTCCGTGCGGAAGAAGAAAAGAATGCAGCGGCTCGTGAACACGCGAATGACCCCGGAGCTGTTTCAAACGGACTTCAGGGAGATGCTATTCAACCGTTTATGATTCGTGCGAATCAAGGCGATTGCTTACGTATTAAGTTCACGAACCAATTAGAAGATGAAGATGCAGGCTTTCAGGTAAATGGTTCTGCAATGATCATCAGTTCTACAGGTCAGCCTGATACGGCGGCTACCCCTGGTGCAATCGTTCCTGCTGGTGAAACACAGGAATACGAATGGTACATTCCTATTGATGAGCAAGAAGGCGGACACATGATTCAGAATCATGCAGGTCGTGATCCTTCTTCTCTTGGTTTGATCGGCGCTATGGTTGTAGAGCCTAAAGGTTCTCGTTATCTCGATCCTTGGACCGGCGACAAGTTGGAAAGTGGCTGGATGGCAATGATTGTTAATGATGAATCACGTGACTTCCGTGAGTTTGGATTGATCTATCATGAAGTTGGTGATGAATCTTTTCGTCCTCTCAACCGTCATGGTGAAATGATTCCTCAGCGCGATCCGCAGACAGATGCTTATCGTCCGTCAGCGCGTGCAATGAACTTCCGTTCTGAGCCTTTCGGTATTAATAACCTGGCTCAGCAGGAAAAGAAGTTTCACTTTGAAGATGAATCTTTGGCGTATAGTTCTTATACCTTCGGTGATGCACCGACCACGATTCCTCGCTCATACCTGGGCGATCCAGCAAAATTTCGTTTGATCCATGGTGGCGGTGAAGTGTTCCATTCTCATCATCCGCATGGTGGAACGATTCGTTGGACCCGTTCTCCAAAACGAGAAGTGCAAATCGCCAACCTCATCAGTGCGGCTTACGATGGCCCGGTTAAGTACCCGGTTGTTCGTACCACCACCGATCGTGTTGACGTTGAAGTTATTGGACCGTCTGAAGTTCTCGATCTTGAGACCGAATGTGGATCTGGACTTTGTCAAAGACTTGCAGGTGATTTCCTTTTCCATTGTCATGTAGCGCATCACTATGTTGCAGGCATGTGGGGTTACTGGCGTGTGTACAACACACTTCAAACCGGAAACTATCCACAGGAAAGTACCGATATTATGCGCCCCCTTCAGGAGCTTCCTGATCGTAAGGGCCGCATTCCAACAGGTACAACTTCTGACAAACTGGTTGGTAAAACCATGGACTGGTTTGGTAAGAAGTTTCACATTGTAGATAGCGGTAAAAGCGATTGGTCTGTTGAAGATCCAACCGTTAACATCAAAGACTGGGTTAAGTACATGCTTCCTCCAAAGGGACAGCCCGGTCATCATGATGATCCAATCAAGCAAATCAAGGCATACGATGGTTCTGTATGGGATTACGACTGGAAGGGCAGCCAAGCTCTTTCTGAGCGTGAGACCATTATCGAATGGCCTAAGTTTAAAACGCCTCATCCCGGCAAACGCCATCCAATCCA
>JAJDBA010000205.1 GCA_029261675.1 Nitrospinaceae bacterium | reverse complement strand
GTGGTTTTATTCATAGCGGCAAGTATACAACCGAATTCTAGGTTCTGGCAACGGAGTATGATAAGGTTCCCCCCTCATCAAACTACACGAGCAATTAAATAAATCATGGCAAAGACTAAATTAAACATACCTGTGAAACGGGGAGACCGACTGGAATTGGATGTAGAAACTCTGGCATCCAGCGGCGATGGACTCTGCCGCCACGAAGGTTATACCGTGTTCACCCCCGGCGGCCTTCCCGGTGATCGCGTCCGAGGAAAAATGATCAAAATCACGCCGCGTTTCGGCGTACTGGATATATTCGAACGGACACAACTTTCCAAAGACCGGGTCGACCCACCCTGCCCTGTATTTTTCAAATGTGGCGGCTGTAAATTTCAAGATCTCAACTACGAAAAACAACTCGAATTCAAACTTCAAGTGGTTCGAGATAACCTGAGTCGTATTGGTGGAGTCGAGCTTCCTGATAAAATCGAAACTCTGGCGGCGGAGAAACAATATCAGTATCGCAACAAAGCCAGTTTCGCGGTACAAGGAAAAACCAGTGACCCGCAAATCGGATTCTATTCCGAAGGCTCACATAAAGTGGCCGACTCGCCCACTTGCGACATTCTTCCGGAACCTATCAACAACGCCAAGGAATGGTTGCGAGAAATCTTAAAGAAAAATCAGATTTCCGTCTACAACGAAGGGAACCATCGCGGGCTGGTAAGAGGACTGGTTATCCGGCACTCCGAATCTACAGGCGAAATTCTTGTGGGTATGATCACTAATGAAGGCCGCTTCCCACGAAATTTTCTGGCTGAACTCACTGAAGAGAAGAAATTAAAAGAACTTGGCATTGTCGGTATCATTCAAAACATCAATCCGCGTGCTACTAACGTGATTTTAGGAAAAGAAAACAGATTGCTGTGGGGAAAAGAAAGGCTCACGGACAAACTTTCCGACTTGAGTTTTCACCTTTCCCTCGGGTCATTCTTTCAAATCCATTCAGCGCAAACTTTACGTCTCTACGATCTAATCGATAATTGGGTTGATGCCGCCGAAGAGAGAACCATTATCGATGCTTATAGCGGTTCCGGAGGCATTGCACTCTGGCTTGCGGCAAAAGGCAAAAAAGTGATCGCCATCGAGCAGTTCGAACCGGCTATGGAAGATGCCCGCCTAAGCGCAGAAACCAATGGCATCACCTCTTGCCAGTTTCTGACCGGGAGTGTCGAAGAACACGCGCCGCAGGTTGCATCTAAGGAAAAAGTTCATACCTTCATCATTGATCCCCCGCGGAAAGGTTGTTCTGAATCGGTTATAAAAACCTTGTTGCAATCGCAGCCGGAACAAATCATCTATGTCTCCTGCAATCCATCCACCCTCGCCCGCGATCTGGAAAGGCTGGAAGGATACAAAATTCACGATATGCGGGTGATCGATATGTTCCCACAAACCCAACACATAGAAACTGCCGTTTACCTCAAACAAGTAAAACCTGCCGAAAATTGATTTGAGCGCAGTGTAATGCGGTTTGGTTGTCTATCTGGGCAACATATGGTAAGATTTTCTCATGGATAAAGACCGCAAGATCAAGTTGTTGAAGGAAACCGACTTGCTCAGTTTCTTCGATGAATCTACTCTGAGCAATTTGGTAGACCATTGTCGTGAGATTTCCCTTGAGCCCGGCGAAGTCCTATTCAATGAGGACGACCTTGAAAACGCGATGTACCTCATTCTCGAAGGGGAGCTGGACGTTTTCAAAGGCCCAAAACAAATTGCCGTTTTAGGAGCGGGACAATATCTGGGAGAAATGTCGCTGATTGAGTCCAAAGCTCGCTCGGCATCTGCAAGAGCAGAAAAGGCTACCCTGCTCATGGAAATCAATGAAGAACATTTCCATACCTATCTGGCTTCTGAACCACAGGCTCTTTTATCCATCATGCGCACCCTTTCCAGCCGCGTTCGCGGGGATCTGGATACGATGATGAAAGATATGCGTAAGTTGAGCATATTCACCCACGACATTCGAAATTTTTTGAGCACTCTAGGTCTCGCTGAACTGTCCATTGAAGATTCCGTAGAGCTGTATGAAGGAACCGAACCCGGACACAAAAAACGCGATGGGCTGGAAGACATGGAAAAATGCCAGACAATCGTTGAAACCGTTCGTACCAACTTGATGGACCTTCTGGATTCCAGTTTGAATCACATCAAAAAAATTAAAACGGAATATGTAAAATCAAAAAAAGCGATTGTACCCGTTATCGAAGAGACGGTAGAAGGCCTTTCTACCCATGCCCAGTTACGAGACAAAGACGTTAAAATAAACCCTTCGGGAGATTCTCTCGAGGCTGTCTTTTATCCACTCGATATTCAGCGTGTTTTGCAAAACCTGATCATCAACGCGGGCTACGTCACCGAAACAGGTGGAATGGTGGAAGTTGGGATCAGTCGAGATAATGGATTTCTACAAGTCAGCGTTACGGACAAAGGGGCGGGCATCCCTGAAGAAATTCAAAATTATCTTTTCAAAGATACTTTGACAACAAAAAAAGATGGCAACGGTCTGGGACTCCTATCCTGCAAAGGCATCATCGAAGAAAACCATCAGGGCAAACTCTGGTTTGAAACCAAACCCGGAAAAGGCACCACCTTCCACTTCACTCTCCCGACTAGCTAGCGAGGAATGCCCCGCAGCCTAAAGGTCTATTCCCTTTTGGCGATACAAATATACTCAAGCTTCTGGATAGATTGCAATAAAACCCAGTATAGAAAAAGGCTAAACGATATGTGTCTCGCTATACAGGCACCGACCCTATCGCACCCAGCCGCATGGCCGGCTAGAAACGGGCGTGTTTGGGTGTGCGGGGGAAAGGGATTACATCGCGGATATTTTCCATGCCCGTGACGAACTGAACTAAACGTTCGAATCCTAACCCGAATCCGGAATGGGGAGCGGACCCGAATCTTCTAAGGTCGAGGTACCACCAATATTCTTCAGGATTCAAACCACTGTCTTTCAGGCGCTTTAACAAGATATCGTAGTTCTCTTCGCGCTGACTGCCGCCAATGATCTCACCGAGTTTAGGAAGCAGGACATCCATCGCCCGAACTGTTTCTCCATCTTCGTTCAGCTTCATATAAAACGATTTAATCTTTTCCGGATAATTGTAAACAATGATCGGTTTCTTAAACACCTTTTCACTGAGATAACGTTCATGCTCTGCCTGTAAAGCGCATCCCCATTCAACAGCGTAGGTGAAGGTCTCATTCGATTTTTGCAAACGGTGGATTGCATCGGTATAAGTCAGTCTCTCGAACTGGTTATCCACAATATGCCGAAGGGTTTCGAGGGTGGTTTTATCAATACGCTGATTAAAAAACTCCATATCTTCCGTACAATTTTCAAGAACATCGGCAAAAAGATATTTGATAAATTCTTCGGCGAGATCCATATCGTCATCCAGATCATAGAATGCCATTTCCGGTTCCACCATCCAAAATTCGGAAAGGTGACGGCTGGTATTGGAATTCTCTGCCCGAAAGGTCGGGCCGAAAGTATAAATATCTGAAAGGGCCTGAGCATAAATTTCACCTTCCAGTTGCCCACTTACCGTGAGAGAAGTTTTTTCACCGAAGAAATCCTGCGCGTAATCAATTTTCCCTTCCACTTTTGGAGGATTATTAAGGTCAAGCGTGGTGACCTGAAACATCTCCCCGGCCCCCTCACAATCGCTGGTAGTGATAATAGGCGTATTCAGATAAACAAACCCACGGTCATTGAAAAATTGATGAATAGCAAAGGCCAGTCGGCTTCTAACTCGCATGACCGCACCAAACGTATTCGTGCGCGGACGAAGGTGCGCGATTTCGCGTAGATACTCAAACGAATGGCGCTTTTTCTGCAAAGGATAGGTCTCCGCATCCGCCGTACCATAAACCTCTACAGCCGTTGCCTGGACCTCCATATTCTGCCCCTTGCCTTCCGAGGCCACGAGCTTGCCGGTAATAGCCACACAACTTCCTGTCGTGATCTGCTTATCCAATTCCTGGAATTCATTCAGAGAATGATCAACGATGGCCTGAATATTTCCCAGACAAGAACCGTCATTGATTTCGAGAAAAGAGAATCCCCCTTTAGAATCTCGTCGGGTGCGCACCCAACCTTTTACCAGAACGCTTTCCTGTTCTTCTTTGCTATTAAGTAGTTCTATAATTTTTATTCGTTTCATCGATCTCTTTCTTTAGATATATCGCTCAAAAACAAACCCACTTCGCATTGACAATAAAGGGGTTTTCAGATATTTTAGTTTATAACAATGCCTCCTGAAGGCAGAAAGGTATTCTTTCTCCCGAAGTGGGAGAACCCACACTCCAAACGTTTATTCCGTGTTTATTCTAGGAAACTTGTTACAAGCAACAGCGACTATTTTAAATGTCATCCTACAGCTTTATATGTGGGTCATCATCATTCGTGCATTATTGTCCTGGGTCAATCCAGATCCGTACAATCCTATCGTGCAGTTCTTATACAGTATAACAGAACCTGTTCTACATCGAATCCGGCAACTGGTACCTATGTCGGGAATTGGAATAGATTTTTCACCCATCATTGTCCTGCTAGCCATTATGTTTTTGCAAGGATTTCTCGTGGAATCCCTCGCCACACTTGGGGCAAGACTACAGTAATCAGCCATGCGTTTGAGTTACCTCGACATACTGGAGCAATGTTTTCACGATAAGTTTCGTGGTTATAACAAACAAGAGGTAGATACCTTTCTCCATCTTGTCGCTGATGATTTCAAATCCATGACCGCAGAAATCAAAGAAAAAGAAAAACTGATTGCAGCCAAGGATGATGAGATAAAAGAAATACAAGACGAACTGGAATCCCGACCTTTAGAAAGTAACTCCACCATCTCGCCAGAGGTAGAGGAAGAGCTTGCCGATTTAAGAAAGCAAGTCGAAGAAAAAGACACATTAATAAAAGAATTGAAAAATGCCCAATCTCTTCCTGAAAATGGGGATAACCCTTTCTCTCAACTCACGCCTGAGATGCTCAAGGAAAAAGCAAAAAAGATACTCAACGCCGCGAAAGATCAGGCCGAGCAACACAGGCAGGATGCAATAAAAGAAATGGAATTGTTAACTCAGGATGTGGAAAAGTTAAAAGCACAAAAAAAGACCTTGATGGCCAATATTAAATCAACTGCCATCGATCATCTTAATAAATTTAAAGCCGGGGCATCAAGCGGCGGCTCTGGAAATGCAGATTAAGCCCTGCGATAATGGAATCCGTTTCTCTGCAATAATACAACCCCGGTCATCGAAAAATGAAGTGGCAGGGATATACAATGATGCTTTAAAAATACGTTTAACCTCACCCCCTGTCGATGGTGAAGCCAATAAAGCCTGCATGCGTTTTTTTGCCAAGTGGCTCGACATCAGTCCTTCTAAAGTCAACATTGTTCATGGGCTCAGCAGCAAAAATAAAACCATTGAAGTGAAAGATTTCACCCAAAAACAGTTCAACGAAATATTAAAAATCAAAAACCTTTTACAATAAATCACCCTTATGATCAAAACCATTGAGTATATAGACGGGGTCGTACGCATGATAGATCAAACGCGACTGCCCGCAGAAAAAGAATTCGTCGACTGCCGTACCATCGAAGAAGTGGGTCATGCTATAAAAACCATGGTCATCCGCGGCGCACCAGCAATTGGGGTTGCAGCCGCTATGGGAGTCAGCTTGGGAGCAGACTCAATAGAATCCTCTACCTTTGAAGGTTTCTATCAAGAGCTTGAAGAAAAATGCGATCGACTTGGGCAGTCACGACCTACAGCCGTGAACCTTGCCTGGGCCATCAAGCGCATGAAAGAGGTTGCACATAAAAATAAATCTCTTTCCGTAGTCGATTTAAAGTCCCGATTAAAAGAAGAGGCTCTTACTATTTTAACCGAAGACATTGCCACCAACGAAGCGATGGGACAACACGGCCAAACCCTTGTTGAAGATGGCAACGTCATCCTGACCCATTGCAATGCAGGTGCCCTTGCGACAGCAGGGTTTGGCACGGCATTAGGTGTTGTTCGCGCATCTGTGAATGCGGGGAAAAACATTCGGGTCCTGGCAAACGAAACCCGGCCTTTTTTACAAGGCGCTCGTTTGACCACTTGGGAACTAAAAGAAGACGGTATTCCAGTAAAACTGATCACCGACAATATGTGTGGCTTTTTCATGAACAAACAAGAAATTGACCTGGTCGTTGTTGGCGCCGACCGTATTGCAGCAAACGGAGACGTTGCTAATAAAATTGGAACTTATATGGTTGCGGTACTCGCCAAAGAAAACAATATTCCTTTCTATGTCGCCGCTCCTGTTTCTACGCTCGACCTTTCGCTTGCATCAGGCAAAGAGATTCCTATTGAAGAACGTTCTTCTGAAGAAGTGATGACTATTAATAAAAAGCGCATCGCGCCTGATGGGGTTGAAGCCGCGCACCCGGCATTCGACATCACCCCCAATCATTTAGTCACAGCCATCATCACCGAGAACGGAATCGCACGCGCTCCTTTCACGGAATCTTTGAAAGCACTCGCCAACCAAAAATGAAAGCGTTGATTCTCGCGGCGGGATTCGGCACCCGCCTCAAACCCCTGACCAACGAGCTCCCTAAACCTTTGTTTCCGGTTCTCAACCGCCCTATTCTGGAACACACTCTGCATTTCTTAAGCTCGCAAGGCATCAAAGAAATCGCTATCAACCTTCATCATCGACCGGAAAGAATCATCGACTATTTTGGTGATGGAAAAGATTTCGGAGTGAACCTGCATTACTCAAAAGAAGAAAAGATTCTGGGAACGGCGGGAGGGATCAAAAAACTACAATCTTTTTTTCAGGATGAAACGTTTCTGGTCATCAACAGCGATGTCTTTGCGGATATCAACTTGAATGATGTCCTGAAATTCCACAAAGAAAAAAAATCAAAACTAACCCTCGTGGTTCGGCAAGATCATGATATAGAAAAGTATAAATCCATTCAACGAGTAGACGAAGGACGCATCGTTCATTTTCTTGGGAAGAGCATAAAAAACTCAGACCCTGTCACTCAGGTTATGTTCACGGGAATACAAATAATGGAACCCGATATTTTTTCCCGTATCCCAGAAGATGAATTCTGCGGCACGACGGAAGATGTATTTCCAGGAATGATTCAGGATGAACTACCCGTTTATGGTTTTCTACACAATGGATACTGGATAGACATGGGGACACGTGAAACCTATATCCAAGCGCAAGCCGACGCGCTCGATGGAAAGTTATCCTTAAAAACGTCTTCTTCAAGAAATCCCGAAGGCCCGCTTGTGGTACCTCCGGTTCATATTGGGAAAAACTGCGAAATATCACAAGACGCACAGGTAGGGCCGTATGCGGTATTGGGGGAAGGTTGCCGTGTTCGGGCTGGTGTGGTTGTGGAAAATTCCATACTCTGGCCGGGTGCCACCGTAGGAAATAATTCCTCCGTACAAAACAGCATCATCGGTGATGGAGTAGCCATTGATTCGGGGAATAATGTGAAAGACTGCTCCCTGTCATCCAAATAAAAAAACTCCCCCCCTTAAAAAAGGAGGAGAGTTTTGATTGTGCCGGATTACAGCAATTTATGATTGCTCAAAGTCATCGTAGAAACAGCGATCGCGCCTTCTTCGCAATTGATGATGCGACGCATTTCAGGGAGGTCGGCTTCACCCACCCGTGTATATTCATCGGTATAACTTTCAACATCTTTCAGCCCTTTTGTTTCCGGATTGAAATAGAACACCGAGTATTTTCTTGTCAAAAATTTTCCATCCTGATTTTTTTTGCTTTCCTCAATATTGATCGAGAAAGAAAACCGGGGTGTTTGACGATTGATCTGTTGAATACGTCCGTCCTTAATGCGATAGAAAGAACTCATGCCATCGCCACCCATAACCAGTTTGCGACCTAATGGATGTGTGCCGTCATCGCCGAAAACCAGTTTGTATTTACCATCCGACTCTTCAAAAGAACGGGGCCCTCGATGCATGGCAATGGAGGACAGGTTTTCATTCAGAAAACCTTTCGCCTTTTCTTCTTCAATGCTGATTTCAATATCTTTGGGACCTTTAACGGTAACAGTACCCTTCTGTTCTTCCCCATTTATATTGGCAACGACATCTGCAGTGAATCCTCCAAAACCAACAGGCCAGCGGGCCGTGTTTGAGAAAACTTCCTGCATTGTCTGACGAGCTTCGGAATCATCTTCCAGTGTAGTTTCTACATCTTTATCTTTGGTATAGGTTGCCATCTAAAATCTCCTTAAAACAATAAGAGCCTGCCCACTAACGTGGGAGGTAACATGTCGAATCGATTTACTACAAAATTCACCTAAAAGCTTCTGGCGAATAATTTTGTTCCC
>JAJDBA010000204.1 GCA_029261675.1 Nitrospinaceae bacterium | reverse complement strand
GACAAACTTTACAGGGGCAAGCATTAGAGGGACAATCCTAAAAGGGGCAAACCTAAAAGAGGCAAACTTTAAAGAAGCAAGGTTTATAGGGGCAAATCTTGAAGGGACAAACCTTGAAGGGGCAAACCTTACAGGGGCGATCCTTAAACGGACAAACCTTAAAGCGTCAACAATTACATTAGCTCAAATTCAATCCGCTGATGAAGTGTTCAGAAGTACGATTTTACCTGAGTCGATAAATAAAAATCTTCTGACCTTTGTAGATTAAAAAAACTCAACCCCGGCGCGTCAGAATGTTGATCTATGTCGTGTGTTTCGAAAAAATACTCCCCTCCAAGTGAATATCCACCATTTATTTTGACCAAAATACAATTTCGGCGATTGTCCGAAAGCGGAAATCGTAAGAGCTTCGGGTTGAACATGATCTGAGACTGTCTGTGCGATTAAATCTTAGCTTTTACAAGTTATCCAGTTCCCATAAATAAAATTATAGAAATTTATAATATTTACTTATATTTTTTAATTGTAAGTTTTGATATCTAAGGGCTTGGATATTTTGTAGTAAACTTCCTAAAAAATGTCAAGCCTGATTTGTCGTAAAAATTTATTGACAATTTTATTTATTGTGAGAAACTTCGATAAGTAGCAATTATTACCACTAGCTGGAGGTACCAAAGTCAAAAAATAATTTTTAGTTTTACCATTCGTATTAAAAGTTCGGAAATCATGGAGGAGGGGCGAACAGGGTCAGATAAATCCTGTTTACCCAAATAGTTGGGCTGGCGAAATTATTTTTTTCCAGAAGTTAGAAAATAATTTTTGCCATTGGTCGGCAGTTATTTTTTGCTGTTTAAGTTAACCTTTTTGATTTCGGAGTTTTAAAATGACGAGTGATCCTACCTCAAAAATAGCGGAATTTAATTTCGCCAAACGTTTTACCCCCAAAGAAGCATCAAAAATTATCCAAAAAAGCATTGCCTGGTTACAGGCGGATAGGTGTGGAAATGGTTTGATTCCATTTTTAAAACACGGCAGCCGTGTGTTTTATTTGGAAGAAGACCTTCGTTCTCACTTAGAATCGTTGCCAAAATTTAGAACAACCAGCGAATTCCTTCCTAAGAATAATAAGGGAAAGGAGGGAAGTCATGCTTCAAAATAAAAAGGCCCCACACCACGGGAATGGAGTTGAGGCCGAGAACTGCATAAATTCTAAGGAACATTCTAGCAAAATTATTTTTGGGCAACCATCAAAAAGATTATTGGTATTGGAGCACCTTTTAGATGGCGATTCTATCACCCCTAAATTTGCACTCGAAAATTTTGGACTAATGTCATTATCCTCACGCATTTGTGAATTGAGGCAAGACGGTTTCTTTATAAATACGATTTTGGTTGAGGTAGAAGACGCTTTTGGAAGACGCTCTCGAGTGGCAGAGTATTCCATTCCTGAGGAGTTTCTTGAAGAAGCACGAGAATTGGAAAAAAGTAACTATTCTAATAAGCTAAAACAAGGGGTAATTCCCGACTATTGAGAAAGGATATTGATGGAATAAATTAGAAATATAACTCCATGAAAAAACCAGAATTGTCTTCGATAGTGATAGACAAGATTAGTTTGATAGCAAAGTTTCCATCTAGCTGGGATAAGGCGTTAGTCTCTTATTTCCAATCATTCTTAGGTGACCATGAAAAAAATGGTAATCCATTGGCCTCACATCCTGGCAAAGGAAAATTTGGTTATAAGTTTGCTGTTAACTACAACGTTTCAGGACTCCCGCTAAAGCATAATAAAAATGGTGATGCGGGAAATCTCCTTTTCCAGGTGGGGCCAGTGGCATCATGGAAGGATTACTCCTTTCGATGTGAATATAACCCAAATGCTATTGGGCCGGATGGAGTGCAAAAAATTAGTAACCTTTTTGAAGAGTTATATTACTTTTTAAACGTTCACGGTGAACTCCCTGATTTTTGGGAACGTTTCACAGTTACCCGAATTGATATAGCTATAGACGTGGATTACGTCAGCATTGAGGATTTAGTTTTTTTTAATGCGAGGTCTCAAAAATGGGAGATATATTTCACAGAGAAACTGGAAGGAAAAACTTATATAGAAACACAGTATTTGGGAGGGATAAAAGGTTTAAAAAGGTTCTGTGTTTATAACAAAAAAGAAGAATTACGTAAGAACAAAAAAGTTCATCTTAGCCACGAAAGAACACGAATCGAATGCAGATTAAAGCCGAGTAAATCTTTCAACAAAATAATAGAATTAAAAAATCCTTTCTTATCTATGAAGATTTTTGACGCAAGGGAATTACAAGAAGGTAATAAGAAAAACTGGAGGTGGATTCAATTTTTGGACTCTGTGAGGATGAGAGGCCCTAGAGGAGCTTTGAATTTAATTCCAAAGAAGACCAGAGCGGAATATTTAAAAAAGCTGGAAAAGACAGCTGGGACGTTATGGTGGAGGCCCGAAGAAGCTTGGGAGTCATTCCCAGAGGAAATAAATAAAATCGGTCTTGGTGAGGGTTGTTTATCGAAAACTATTGGTACTTAGCTTGAAAATAGTTGCAAGAATTAATGTTTTATTAATCGGGTGTGGGGGAAGAAGGGCAGTCTGATGATTACCAATGATATAAAAGAGCAGTTTATTGAATTGAGGGCAAAAAATTATAGCTACGACAAAATTGCTAAGCAATTAAAGGTTTCAAAAAAGAGCTTAATGGGGTTGGCAAAAGAGTTTGAACTGGAAATTAACAATGCTAAAGCTATCGAAATGGATATTTTGAGGACGAAATTTTGTTTGACGGTAGAAATGAAACTTGAAATTTATAGAGGACATATTGATCGACTCAAAAAAGAAATTACTGATCGATCCCTGGATAAAATAACGATCTTAAAGTTGTTTGAAATGTTGGATCACTATATTGAGCTACTTGAAAAGGAAAGCCCCTCAATCACTTTTCAAGAAAAGGTCAAAAATAATTATGATTTATCGGAAATGTTAGATTTCAAAACCGAATCTTGGACAGGTTGATCCAAAACAGCACTAAAATTTCACCGTGCTTATTTTCAAAATTTTAAATTAGATGTTTATAAGGAACCCAGGTCTAACCTAAATATTTTATTAATCCCTTCTGTGTATTTGTCGGTGGACGGAAAAGATTTAGGGGTTGGATAAACGATTTGAACATCGCTTAAATATGCTCTTAAAATTCCAATTGCGACTGCCTGCATTTTGCTGCCAGTGGGGGCGATGAAAATTTTTTCAAAAATATTTACCTCATCATATATTCCCAAAAGCAAATCTAATGTTTCTCTATAGTCAAGTGTGCTAACAATTTTTTCTTCTTTATCTGGAATTTCGTCAATGTTGTTTATATTTCTTATCGATTTAGTTCTCCAGTCAAGTTCAGTATTTGGTGGCTTTCCATGAATAAACGTGAATTTTGAAATTTGTAATTCGCTTCTTAGAGTAGTTAATTGATATGAATTGAAAGAAGGGAAAGCGATTAGTCTGTAGGGTTGACTATTCATTGAGATTGACGTTAATTCGGGTAGTATTTCTAAATCAAACACCCCTGATGATATAAACGTAATAGGGAACCAAACATCTGCTATTTTCTGTTTGATTAGCTCCTCAACCTCACTTTTTGTTGGGGGATAAATTTCGGCTTCAGTGTAGATCACAGTTATGTTCTCAAAGCCATTTCCCCTTCGACCAATTGCGTCTAGAATTTGAACGATAAGTAATCGAGACATTCCAGAAATATCAATAAAGATGCGCCCGCTAAAGTTCTTCAGCTTTTCTAAAAGTAAATTTCCAAAGCTTTCTGGGGCTCGTCTGTCATACTCGAGCGGAATTTTTGCAAGATTGGAGCTATCGCAGAATTGATTTATCTCCTCAAGTTTATTTTCTTTAATTTCAGGAAGGTATTCAATAGTTACTACCTTCCCTCCACCATTTTTAAGTTCCATCATTTCCAACCCACCCAACACTCGGTCTTCAAAGCCCGCACAAAGAACAAAACAATCGTTTTTTTCAAAGGAGATGTTCTCAATTTGAACGATATCGGGTTTTGTTTTCCTGGCTAGTTCCTGATCTCGTCTCAGAAATATATTCATTGTTTTGTTGGGTCAGAGTCGATAAATAAATCGCCTTGTAGGGTTGTAGGGCCATTGTCCTGTTTTCCCCTTTTCTCCTCTTTAGAATCATCGTCTTGAAACTTTGTAAATGCTCTGTCCTTTTCAAATTGATTAGGATTTAACATTAAAGTTTCAAGCTCAGAAGGTTCCATTCCAATATTATCCCTTTTGCTGAAAGTTAAGCGAAAATGAGGGATAAGAAACCTTCTAAGTAGAAGTCTTGGGACAATTTTTCCTCGTCGACTCTTCCCTCGCACATCTTCAAAAAAGACAGAATATCTGAGTAGTTCATCATAGTATTTGCTGGCATCAGGAGAAAGCTTGGGGTCCTCAAGCAACTCGATTCGTGAGGCTTGATGTGGAGGTGTTCCGTCAACATTTTTAGAATCCTTGAACTTTATATAGGACTTTGCGACAGCGCAAAAAGCGGTGATTATCTCAATTAAATGTTCTCCATTAGGAAGTTCACGCAAGTTCTTCAAAAACCCTCCGGCTTCTTGTCTTATTGCGGCGTTCTGATGTTTTGGTTTTATTTTAGGCGTTGAGCTATTCTCAGAGAGACCTTTCTTGTCTCCAGCGAAAGAAACCATTAAACCAACCAATTTAATCACATAAAATATATCGCCGCTGCAAATTTTACTTAGAGTGGTTTTCCCCCAATATTCTAACTTTTTCCCGGTTCTAATTAGGTTTGCTGCTTTATTCCCATCAAGAATTTTATTTTCGCCTATCAATTCTTCTAAAGATTTAACAGGGAAATCAGGTACTGCATTTAGTCGGCGAGTTAAGATGTCCTCAATGAATGCAAGGTTTGATTTTGATTCGCCATTAATGAAATTTAACCCTAGATTGATTAAGGCGTA
>JAJDBA010000203.1 GCA_029261675.1 Nitrospinaceae bacterium | reverse complement strand
CCCAATAAGGGGAGAATGTTTTTTCGAGGAACTCCAGTTGACCCTCCACGGGCACAGATGGTGGCAATTGTGCTCATTGTTGTCCTTTTTCCTTTTATATTACAATTTGTGGAAAAAATTCTTGCTGGGAACTGATTTATTCAATTGGACCTGAGGCCAGCCGTAGACACTATTTTAACGTTTCCTAATGGGGGCGCCCTGAGGCTCGAATGATGTGGCCCGTATGCGGAAAATTTCCCTGAGACTAAAACTAAACGGCTTTTTTATGTCCTTGGTTTGGTCATCGATGTTCAAATGATCGGGTAATGAAAAGTAATGGAGTCTTATCAGAGTAACAGTCTCATATTTCAACCTGAGTTCGAGTAAAGTTGCTCGATCTTGATTTGATTGTTTTGAAAAGCCAAACGTATGGCTTAAAGGGAGAGTCCATAGTTTTGAAAATGGTTCCAAAAGTCGAAATTGTAAACATCAGGCTCGCGGTAAAAACGAGCTTGAAAGCCTATGCTTATTTCTTCCCAACTTTTACCATTTTTGATAACGTCGTGAAATACGTTAGAGCGGACTTTCATCCGTAAGTATCTCCTGTTCGCAATTCGAGTATTCAAAAGCTTATGATCTTTGAAGTCGTAAAAAAACTCCAATAAAACATTCTCGAACGACTGTTCAGTTTCTAGAACGTGGAGTAGCAGGTCACCATTGAATCCGGAGTTTTTAAAGTAAGCTGCAATTTGGCTAAGTTTTTCTTCGGTGTTGAGGTTATAATCATCATTGTGTTTTATAGCAAAACGCTCAAAATCCCATTGTTTTGCAAGACTGCCGGCGGATTTTTCATTTGTTTTTATCGACTGGTCAGAAATGTCTACTTCATGGCCAGGAAAAGGAGCGTGGCAATTAACATCGGGGAATTTACGTGTGATCATTTTTATGATGCTTTCGTCGGAATTTTTCAAATTTGTTTGTTTGATTTTAATGTCTGCTGGATGGGCTTCTGTGAAATAACCTGCTATAGGAATGAAAGTCTCGGGTTGGGTGTTTTCCACCAGACCCATAACCATATTGGCTAGGTTGGCACGGTATTTTTGAACGGTTTGGTTGATTTTTTTCTCGGAATACAATTCATCCCAACAGACAGGGAAACCTGAAGAACCGCCTGCGAAAGCAGAAAGCAAAACATCGATATCTTTTGGTAAATGTCCGCCACAAAGATTACCGCAATCCACGTTGTTTAAAATTAAATGTCCTTTGTATTCGATCATCAGGCCACTGTCATTTTTGCCAGAGGTGTCCGGAAGAATCATGAAACGTGTATTGTCATCTAACTCGATCCATGTATGAAATTCAGTTCGCCTCACATCTTTCATGCCATAGCTTTGGATCAGTGCTTCGCAAGAGGTGTTGTCGAAGGCGGGGACATAAATGGGAGTGGACGGATAATGTTTGGATAACTCTTTAAGTGTGTATTCATTTAGGTGGTCTGAATGGTTGTGACTGATGTAGATTGCATCTGCGTTACCTAATTCATCCTTCCAATTTGGTGGAGGATTATGGGACAGCCACCAACCTCCGCTGAAAGCGGGGCCGATCAGCCATGGGTCGGTGAAAAGAACTTTCTCTCCAAGCTTAAATTTACCGCAGGCGTGTGCAAAAAAGGTGAATGTTAGCTCGCCTTTAGCTAGTGGACTTTTGTCGCGCAAATTCTCCAGATAGGCCGGTAGAGGTTTTTCCAGGAATAAAACCTCATCAGCATTTTCTTCAACAATTAACTCCGGTTGAATCAATCCTCCCAATGGATTTTCATATTGCATGGTTTCCAGATTTAATTCCCAGCCGTGTCCCTGGCATCGGAGGCATGTTTTTGACAGGGGCTTGAATTTGCCAGACATGTGGCGGCAAATATTTTTCGTAGCACGTATACGCCCATCATCCATCATGTAGGCAATGACCTTGTTGTCCGATAAAAAGTTGACTCCTGCCTTCAGCATCGTTTTTTTGATTTTAAAATAAGGGGGCATTTCTAACTCCAAAAGAAGAATGACTCCATGGAAGACCGGCTTCAAAGCACCACTGAAAATTGTTTCTAGGCGAAGTGGGAAAAAATTGCTTCCGGATTAATTTATGTGAACGGCCAACAAATAGCTCACTGGTAAAATAGTGAAAAACCAGTTGCCGGAACCGAATATATGGAACCCTCTTTAATTTATTTATACTCAAAATGGAACAATGCTCTGCGCCTGTGATCATTAGGATTAAATCACCGCGTAAGACAGGTACGAATCCCAAGCGAATCTTTTGATTTGAAGATCCCGTACTCCCAATTCATCTAGTAGCGCAATACTTTCACCGGGCCATAGAGGCGAATTGAGTTCATCGAACACAATCACTGCCCCTTTGGGCATTCTAGGAACAATATGTTTCAATGCAACTTTAGTGGGCTCATAAATGTCGACATCGAGATGAAGCAGCGAAACAATGGTGTGAGGGTTTTCCTCCAAATATCGGGGTATTGTTTTCGTGCAGTCCCCCTTCACAACTTCAACCTTTGGTATGTGAGAAATCTGCCTATCAGAATCAAACACTTTGATGCACTCTAATAAATCGCTGTAAAGGTCGTCATTTCCAAAATTGAACCCACCTTCTTTTGATTCCGCAGCTTTACCCGTCGTGTCTTTTGAGGAAAATCCGGGGAATCCTTCAAAGGTATCAAACCCTATGATTTTTCTTTGAGAGTTTAAGGGCTCAAAAATGCTACTTGCCCGGGCCCAAGTCATTAGGCTTCCGCCGAACAGTACTCCGCAGTCCATAATCACTCCCTGAGTTTCAAGCACTAACTTGAAACATTCTATCCTTGCAAGAAACCGGGTCATAAAGGCTCTGGGGATATATTTAGGAAAGTTGGATATCTTTTCATAATTAGAGCCAACACTGTTGGTGAAATATTTGTCTAAAAGGACTCTTTTATCCCCTTCGTCTGAGGTTTGGGTTGCATCTTTAAACCTGTAGGGATCATTTTTACTGGACTTGGACATAATTGATTCCTTTTCATTTTGTTTTTTGACGATGAGGTCGGGAAATGTATTGCTAAAGGGGGCTATTGAGTATTTCTTTTGACCCGAGGTTGAAAAGTTGTTGTTTGAATTTCACTATGTGTATCGTTAGCAAGCAGCTCCCTTGGGAAACAAGGGGGGCGAAATGCTGGCGTTGAGACTTTCAGGTTTTTAAATGACCTCCTGAAAAAAATCCCTTTTCCTCTATAAAGTCGTAATAAAAATACAGAGGAATTGTCCAAGCCAAACTGCCAGCTTTTAATTGAAATTTGCAATGGATAATAAATCGGGATGAGGCTCCTGACAAGCAACCAATGGTTAGGTTGAGTTTTTTTTTCCTGGAGCTGGGTCGAGAGAGTAATGGCATAACTTAGGTGGAAATTTTACAGTGGATCCCATAAAAGGATGTATGGGAAATTATGATGGTTGGACTTAAACCCATAGCTTGGAAAATGCTCGGTTGGATGAGTTAGATGTTTTATTAATCCTGGTATATTACCCAAAACCCCATTTAAGCTTTCCTTTTAGTTCCATTTTTTGGCGTACCCCCAACCACTTTCAACCCAGCCTAAAAACGCTGATTGCCCCCATTTTACCCTTACTGTTCTTTAAAAAACAGCCTTTAAAGTAAATGGTTTGATAATTTAAACTGCTGGTTTTAGGCTAAGGAATGAACCGGAATGGTTGATACTGAAGAAGGAACCCAATTGAGTATTTCCAAGAACTGGTTGTCTTGAGATAAGCGAATTGCAGCCGGATCGAATAGCTTCCCTGGTCCTCGCCCAAAACTAAGCAGTCGTTTTTTTAGCTCAAACCGGGCATTGAATTGAAATAAATACCCCTGCTGCTTGTCAATTATGAAGTAGTCACCTTGATACATGAAAACGTCATTGGGGATGAACACTTCCTCAAATGAAACTGAACTTAATCTATTAGCTTCAAGTTCAAAAATGTGAAGAGAAAAAGGATGAGTCCAATCCATGATAATTAAATGAGAACCATATTTTCGTACTCTGGAAACATTGGCAAGGTCGAGCCCCATGATTTTTCCTGAATTTTTCGAATGCAAATTCCCCTTAATATCCAGAAAATGCAACTCGTCTTTAAAAATAAATGCTAATGGGACGGGATTATCATGAGGGAGATGTTGAACTTCCTCATGGCCGAGCAGGAAAGCGCCATTTGAAAACTGGGATCCTACGCTGAACCAATTCCCATCAACTTCATCCACTTGAGTTGGCAAACCCAAACGAAGGCTCCTTTGCAAGGCATTACTCTTTAAATGGATGACATTTTTCTCCTCTGAGACTATGAAGATTGTTTCATCGCCTCTTTTTATCCAATCCCAGGGGTATTTGTAGGTAAGATACTCGCATTGGCTCTCATATGGGGGAATAGCATCTTTGTCCAGCAACGCACGCAGAAAAAAATTAAGGCGTTGTACGAACATTTTTTTTGATTTTTCTGAGGTCTTTTCTTTCAGAGTCTTTATGTATTCAAGGCTAAAGTGCCGGGCTAAATCCGATATGTTTTCGGGGGATACATGTGCGACCTTGGAGCTCATGAGCAGAAGAGTAAGGTTTTTTAGATCTTCAAGCGCCCATTCTCGAAAACTACTATTGGATAATTTCGAAAATAGTGGGGCCCAGGATATTGCCTCGACCTTCTCATCATCAATCTCAACCCTATCTGTCGGCAAAACATCATAAAAACCGGAAGAATCAAGCTCTGGATTCAACAAGTCTTTGAATGAAAGTCCAACCATGAATCAGGTTCCTCTATTGATCAAATCTTTATGGATTACAGAATAACTTCCGTTGCCACTAGCTCCTGCGACCCCGATAGCAGATAATTTTTCGCAAGACATATTGTGGTCATCAAAAACATAACACCACACTTTTTTGGGCTCCTGAATATCAAAGTTGTCATGAAAATATTGGCCATCGACGGTTTTGATGGCCAAAAATGGCTGGGGACCAAAAAGCTCGCCCTTGACAACCCTAACATACAAACGGTTTTCCAAAATTTCGGCGGATAACTCAAGGTTTTCCTGACTTTTCCCGGTTAAATGCTCTGCATGCTGGCGTGCCGCTTCTCCAGCTCCCGAAAATTGAACGCGAACATTTGGAAAGTCTTTTCTGGCTTTTGCGAGCAACCCCCGAACATAATCAACGTCAGGTCTGAGGTCGC
>JAJDBA010000202.1 GCA_029261675.1 Nitrospinaceae bacterium | reverse complement strand
AAGGATTTGCTGTTGATTTTTAAGGCAAAAAACAGGTAAAGTACATTCTTTCAATCCACACCCAATCCCATTGCCAGCGTAGCTCAGGGGTAGAGCAACTGATTCGTAATCAGTAGGTCGGCGGTTCAATTCCGCCCGCTGGCTCCAATCCGTCCCACGGACAGGGGGAGTTTAGCGCAGAGCCAGACAAACTCAAGCCCCAAGGTCAAAAACACTTCCCACCTCTCATAGGCTCGAACAATAGCGAGCATTTTGTTCGACGGGTTTGAGGAAGGGCTGGCTTTCGTTGTCATCCTAAGGCTCTCGAAGGATAACCTTCCATTACTTGCACCAAACAGGTAAAATCTGACAATAGAACTCAGGGGTTAAGATGTAGTCAAGAAAAGACTTTACCCCTTTTAGTGCACAATATAACCTGGGAAACAGATGTTTTGCAGGCCAAGAGATTTAAAAAGACGATATTGAAAGGCAGATGACCTCAGACAAGATTTCCCTAACCTAGGATCTGGCCAAAGCATGGTTGCAAATTCATGAAAAGAATTAAATAAATTATTATATAAACTTTGTCTATCCAAAGAAAAACTAAATGATTTTCGAAACCTTTCCCTTTAAAAGAAACATTATGATGAATTTAAAAAAGTATTTTGTATTATTATTTCTCTCTCTTTTTTTTGTGACGATATCTAATCAACCTGCTGGGTCGGCTGAGTCGGTTTCATCTTCAAAATTTCAGAGTATTTTAAAATCGGGAAAGCTTCGAGTAGGAGTGGCTTTGTTCACCCCCTGGGTTTTCGAAGACAAAAATGAAGACCTTGTTGGATTCGAAATAGATGTTGCTGAAAAACTTGCTAATGATATGGGGCTCAAACCGCAGTTTTCCCCTTATGATTGGGATAAACTTATTCCTGCTCTCCTAGACGATAAAATTGACATCATTGTTGCCGGAATGGCAATCACTCCACAGCGTGCATTGAAAATAAACTTCAGCCAGCCCTACGCAACAGCAGGAATCAATATAGCGACCAACATTTCATTAACAAAAGATATTGACGGTTTGGAAGAGCTCAACCAAGAGAAAATGAAAATTGGAGTGGTGTCAGAAACTGTAACTGAAGGTCTTGCCCAACGGATTTTTAATAAAGCCTCTTTGGTAAAATATAAAACCTCCAAGGAAGTTGAAAATGATCTTGTTGCTGGCAAGATTCATGTTTATATGGAATCGAAACCCATTCCACAATTCATTGCCTTAGCACACCCTGATAAAGTGGATGTGCCTTTATCGAGACCGCTATTAATTACAAAAGCAGGTTTTGCTATTCAAAAAGGAGACGCGGATTTTTTAAATTTTATCAACTCTTGGATTATAGCTCGAGAAAGTGACACCTGGCTAAGCTCTACTCATAACTATTGGTTTAAATCACTAAAATGGCGCAACAAATTTTTAAAGTAATCTCAGAGGAGGAAAACTCTTCATTTGCTCTGATAACCTTAATGTCTTTTTCATTTTTGATTTGGGTTAACGTAAATGCTATAGCAGCCCCTCCTGCCCCTAAAGTCAATGATGGACGTAGAACTCCTCTCTCAGAAGAGCTTTTTGATTCTTCAAATGAATGGCGGGAACCAGTTGAGCCGAGAAATAAATGGCGAACTGATGAATCTTTGACAAGGAAAGACAAAAAAAGGAGTAGGTTTGAAGACAAACGTTTTAAACCTAAATACTATGACCCTGAAAAAGAAGGGGATACATGGGACCCTTACTCCTCTGGTAGTAAGCCGAATACCAAACCCGCTACGATTTTCAGATTTCAGTTCTAACCGTTTTCATGATTGTGCTTTTATGTCTATGCTTAAAACACAAATGTCATCATTGAATCCATCGTTGGTAAAGTCTTCCGCTTCCTGTATTAGTTTCTCATTGAACTCAAAATTTGAGTGCATCGTGTTTTTTAAAATAAAACCTTTCAGCCTGTCATAACCAAACATTTCATTTTCAGACCCATCTGCCTCAATGACTCCATCTGTGTAACAGATAATTCGATCTCCTGGCCTTATATCTATTTTCTCTTCAAAAACAGTACTTGGTTTTTGATTCGTAAGTCCCACCAAATGAGTTTGTGCTGCCAAACTTGAAATTTCAGAGTTCATGGTCTGGAAGAGCATTTGTGGAGGATGGCCATAATTCGAATAAGTCAATTTCATTGTTGAAAAATTCAGGTGCCCACAAAATGCACTTAAATACATTCGAGTACCCTCAAAATACTCCTTAATAAAATTGTTAAACTTGTTGAGCAATTTCCCTGGCTGAGGTTTGGCCTTCGCCAGTCGCTCAAATTCAGAATCCAATCGGTTGACCAACAAGGCAGCAGGAACGCCATGCCCAGTAACATCGCAAATAATAAAAATCATACTTCCATCATTTAGAAGCTTGTAGTTTGTGTAATCGCCTCCCACACCAGAAACGGGGAGATAGTTGATAGCGATGCTTACTTGTTCGTTTTCAAAGTTAGGAGGTATCAAGGTTAAATGGACCTGAGCTGCCAAATCTAGTTCTCTTTGCGCCCGATTGTTTTGTTTTTTTATAACGGCCTCTGCTTTAATCAAACTTGATATATCATGTGCAATACCTGCATAGGCTATAACTTTTCCATTTCCCTCAATGGGCTTACCTTGGATTTCTAAAGTAATGCATTTGCCGTCTTTACCCAGAAACTCCAATCTAAAGGGAGCTATGAATTCCCCTTGCTTGGAGCGTAATATTATTTTTTCAAGTGTTTCCTGATTGGTGGGGTTGTCAATTAATAATGTCTTTGCACTCCCTTTCTTCTTTATATCTGCAAATAAGTTTTTCGCTGAAGGTGAGAGGTATTCAAAAAATCCCTTTAAGTCTATTCTAAAAAATAAATCGGGTGATAAATTTATTAACTCTTGTAACATGGAGTCATTTTGTTTCAGGTCTACTGGTGATAAATCATCTTCAGGTTTTCCCTTGAGTCTGAAAGTTTTTTTATTTTGATTGTTCATTAACATAAACCCAATCTTTGAGAACCAATGGAACAATCAATGTCGTTAGCAAACTCATCATTATAAGTGCCACATAAGCCGGTTGTTCTATGATTTTTTCGTTAAGGGCTAAAAGGGCTATAATCATTGCAACTTCTCCGCGAGGGACCATCCCCAAACCCATGATGACATAACGCCAATTACTAATTGTTCTTATTTTAAACTCCAACCCAATTACAAAGAGAAGGATAATGGCCCCAAGATGCGCAATGCTTTTCACGAAACTAGTGTAAGTCACCCACCCAAGAACACTTGGACCAATCACTATTCCAGCCAGTATGACTCCTACCACAGCAGGCTGAGCGATTCTGGCAGCAATTTGATAGCCGCCTAGTGCGGTGAAAAGCAAAAGGCTCATTTGAAATCCTATGGAATCGGCAACTCCATGCATAGGGGCTAAGCCTCAGTTAAGTGTGGATTTTTCTAATTATTTGCTATTACTAAATAGATCTAGATTTTATGTGCCGAGTTGAAACTATTCAAAATAGGATCAACTTAGACAGTATATTTAAAAAACTCGTAAAATCATTTTTTTTAATGATCGTGTGATTTGAAGCATATAATGGCAGGGCTTAATTATTTAAAAACTAATTTTTAATTATCATGTTAAATATTCTTTTTAATCAATTCCCAGCATTCCCTTTGGGATATCTTCTTTCTAAAAAAATCAGATGGAATTCAACAAGCTTTTTGATTGTTGGGTGGACTATTTTTTTCGCACTTGTCCCCTTGAACGTTTTTGCTCAAGAAAAGCCAGTTCCCCTCCAATCAAATGCGTTAGTAGCATCTGAAATTAAAATCATCAAGAAACAGCTTTTTCAGATAACTCAAAGAAAGTTGAAAATTAAAGATGAGGTGGAGCTGTTAAAAAATGGGCCTCAAACTAAAGAAGCAACCGACAGAATTGAGGACCTGAGAAGCGAGCGAAAGGAATTATCTCGTAATTTTGAAAGTATTGCTGCTCATATTAATGAAGAAGATTTGGTCATAAAAGAGGAAAGCGGAATGAATTGGCTGGATGAGTTGCAAGAGCTCACCATGCCCCTTCTTCAAGCCGTTCATGAGGTTTCAGAAAAACCCCGAAAAATTGACAAGCTCAAAGCCCGAATTGAGAACCTAAAGACCCAAATAACCAAATATGAAATAGCAAATAGTAAATTAAATGCGTTAACAACATTTGACGAGCAGAACAATACTGTCGATCCAAAAATATTGCAGTCTTATCAAAAACAATTGGCCCGTCTTCAAGACAAATATAGCCCAGAATTTCTGAAATTTAAACTTGGGGAGGCCGAACGTAACCTTGCAGCATTTCAAAATTCAAAAAGCTCTATTTATGATGTAGCAAAAGCATCTTTTGGAAAATTTTTTAAAGAACGTGGTCGAAACCTTCTTGTTGCTGCAATAACTTTCATTGGGTTGTGGTGGGTTTTGTTAAGAGCATATGGAATTTTAAATCAGCAATCCTTTTTTTCGAACAGACTCAATCCACAATTGAGAAGGCTGATCAGAACTATTTCGAACCTCCTTATCGTATTTGTTTGTGTTTTGGCCAGTTTAATCTCGCTTTATCTATTGGACGATTGGTTACTCCTCAGTATCGCTATTTTATTTTTGATGGCTCTGGCCTGGACTTCAAGACAATTGATTCCCAATGTTATGAAGGAATTAAGAATTATTATGAATTTGGGAACAGTGAGAGAGGGGGAACGAATCATTTGGAAAGGCGTTCCTTTTTTAGTTAAAGAAATTGGACTTTATACCACCCTTGTAAATGAACAGCTTGCGGGTGGAATCATAAGAATGCCAGTGGGAGAACTCATTGGTCAACATTCTCGTCCTGTTGTGGATTTCGAACCCTGGTTTCCCACTCACAAAGGGGATTGGGTCGTTCTTGATGATGAAGCTTACGGAAGGGTGGAAAGCCAAACGATGGAACAGGTAACACTTTATAATTATGCGTCATTAAAATATTACCCAACTTCTGATTTTCTCTCCCAAAAGCCAAGGAACCTATCCAAAGGTTATCGCCTTGTTATTAAATTTGGATTGGATTATGGGGTCCAATCACGTATCTGTGATGAGATTCCTAAAATGTTTCAAGTAGGGCTGAAAAATTATTTGACCTATTATTATGGAAAAGAACCTTCTGTAATTGAGTCTCTACACGTTAACTTTGAAAGCGCGGGAAGTAGCTCTTTAAACCTTATTGTTCTGGTGAAAGTAAACGGCTTGTACGGTGAAGATTATCATCCACTGAAATGGGATGTTAATAAATATCTGGTGAAAATCTGTAACGACAATAATTTGGTCATTCCGTTTAGCCAAGTCACCGTCAGTCTTTCCGATGATGTTAAAAATTTTGCATCGCAACAAACAATTCCCAACCCAAAACCTTCAGACCAGAAACAAGTATAAAAGCTAATATCCTAACGTCAATGCGCCGGAACGGCGTGGGTCTGATGAGCCATTAAAACCTTCTTCTGTTTTCAAAATAGACTGTGTGGAACCTAAAGAATTTGTAACCCTAACCTGGTGTCCTTTTTCTTCCAGCAAGCGCCACGTATCAGGGTTAAACCCTTTTTCAACTCTAAGCTTGTCTGGTTTCCATTGATGGTGAATACGTCGGGCATTAGTAGCTTCAGCGATATTCATTCGATGATCAATTACATTAATGATCACCTGAAGTATGGCGTTTATCAAGCGTGGCCCACCGGGACTCCCGGTAGCTAAAAATGGCTTTCCGTCTTTTAAGAGGATCATAGGCGACATGGAACTTAATGGCCTTTTGGTAGGTTGTATAGCGTTTGCTTGGCCTCCGAGAAGCCCGTAGCTGTTGGGGACGCCGGGTTTGGCGGCAAAATTATCCATTTCATCATTTAGCAACATGCCTGTTCCCGGCACTACGATACCTGAACCAAAACTAAAATTCAGCGTGGTAGTACTTGAAACCACATTCCCAAATTGATCCATTACTGAAATATGAGTTGTTTCGTCACTTTCGTAAGGGTCAGGATCTTCGGGATTAACCATTTTAGAAGGTGTAACCCTATCGCGGTTGATCATTGCCCGAAGTTCAGTCGCGTAGTTTTTGGAAATTAGTCCTTTTATGGGAATGTCCCACCAGTCTGGGTCACCTAAATATTTACTTCTATCGGCAAAGGCTAATTTCATCGACTCTGCAATAAGGTGGAGAGAGTTCGCGCTGTTAGGCCCTATGTCTCCTAAAGGAAACGCTTCTAAAATATTTAACATTTGAATAATATGAATACCACCTGAGCTTGGGGGTGGCATCCCAATAATTTCATGGCCACGATATGTACCCTGGACAGGTTCGCGAATTGCAATTCGGTATTTTTTCAAATCTTCCATGGTAATCAATCCACCATGTTTTTTCATATCAGCCACCAGCTTTTGTGCAATCGCGCCTTCGTAAAAAGCGGATGGGCCTTTTTCCGCAATTTCGTTTAGAGACCATGCTAAATCCTTAAAAACCATTCGTTCTCCTACTGAATAGACGGAACCATCTGGCTTGTAATAGATTCTGGCAGTTTCTGGCCACTGTTGTAACCGTTTCTTGCCCTTGTTCAATGTGTATTCAATATCTTCATTGACAATAATTCCTTCTTCAGCCAATCGAATAGCAGGGGCGATCACTTCCTTTAAGGATAAGGTCCCATATTCTTTCAAAACATAAGCCATGCCGGCTACGGTACCTGGGACACCCGCAGATTTATGACTCAATTGTGAAAGTTTTTTATCAACGTCTTCTCCCTCATTGAGGTACATATCGAAGGAAGCAGCAAGGGGAGCCATTTCACGGTAATCAATGGAAATTGTTTGTCCTGTTTTTCCTAAATGGACAAGCATAAAACCACCCCCAGCAATATTTCCAGCACGAGGCAATGTCACAGCCAAAGCAAAACTGACTCCTACAGCGGCATCAATGGCATTGCCTCCTTTTTTTAATATGTCCAAACCAATTTGAGTTGCTCTGGCTTCCTGACTGGCTACCATTCCTTGTTGTCCTCGGACAGGGTGGAATACATCACTTTGGGTATAAATTCCACCTTGTTGGGCTAATGCCCAATTTTGTCCGAAGCAAAATAAGAAAAACGGGATTAAAAATTTAAATGTAATCAATTTAATTCGAAGATTCATGTCGTATCCCATTCGGTTATAAATTTTAATTTTTATGGATAGATCAATATATTAGAAACTCTAGATAAAACGGCTCCTTTAGTAGGATACAAGAAAGATACTCTCGCCACTATATTCGAAAGGTTTGAGAAAAAACTGAAACACGGTATTTCAAAGCCATCTGCACCTTAAACAATAATAAACTCGTGAAGGGGGCAAGTCCATTATTGATGGTAAGTAGTTTTTGGTTCGGTTAACTAGGCAAAGAAATTTCACCGGAGTGGTTTTGGTGGAATTGCCTAAATCTAGTTCATTGGGCGTTGCTCAGGGCGACAGATAAAACGCTCTTAAAATAAACAGGTAGAGAAAACCTGCCTGCTTTATCGAATCAGGATTTGAGTCGCCGCCAGAGGTAGAAGCCTGTTCCTGCGAAGAGAATGAGAAGATAGAATCCGTATTCGAGGACGAGTTGATAGATATAGCTTTTCACCGCCCACACTATGAACGGCCATAGAAAATACAGTCCCGCTAAAAGGCCGCAAATTAAGAGAAAAATTTTTGAATTCAAATTGGCATTCCCATTGTGAGTCGTATTGTTTAAGGTGCAGAAAACCTCAGAGTTTAGATTATAACGGGATATATTAAGGTTTGTTAAAAATTAGACTTAAACGATGTGATACTATTACCCTACAAATGCAGTCACAATCATCGTTAATAGTCATTGCGGATTGCCCCCTACCCCGGTACTCTTGTTTTGCAGGGGGAATTTAATAGCCAAAATATATTTTTAAACCATGAGTGAACAGATCTACTTCAGCCTGTATCAAGAAGTGCCGGATTATGGTGTGCGCATCTTTCAAAGTGCGCACTGGGTTCTGGGTAATGGCGTAAAACTTGAAGTCAATATCATCGGCAAAAGCCATAGGGTGATCAGTCGGCGTGGCGAAGACTGTCTTACCGAGTTTATCACTTGCTTCGATCAAGATTTGCCCAAGCAAGCCTTGGAGAGCGTGTGCCTGCTACCGGGACTCGTTCATGACCGGGAATATCGAGCGGGCAATCTGGCATATCGGGTCAACGTCGAGCATGTTTCCCGGATTTTTAATTCTATGGAAGAGTTTACGGAATCGCTCGGTGAAGTTTCTGAAACGTTGACGCATGAGTTTATGAGCGCTCCGGGGCATTCTGGCGGACCTCTACCTTTTACGGGTTTGGCCTTGAACTCAGACACAAACACCTTTTATACTATCCATACTTATCCCGAAAGGGGTATTTCCATTATCAGCCGAACTGCCATTGATTTACCGGTTTTATCGACGGCAACATGATTAAACGACTTTTCAATATTGCGCGTGCCGAATTCAACGATTTGGTGCAGAAAGAAAAATCGGCTCCATTATCCGAGCCAGAATTTTTTGAGTCCTCATTTGAAACCTCTCAGGAAGAGTCCGATCCTTTGGCGAAATACTACGCCAACTTGGAAATACCTGTTGGTTCGGATAGGGAAACAATTAAAGCTGCATGGAAAGCGCAGATGAAAAAGTATCACCCAGACCTGCATGGTTCTGATCCGAAAAAAAAACAAATTGCCGAAGAACTCACACGCCAATTGAATGAGGCGTATCGCATTCTGGATTTAGCATTATAAAAAAGTAATAGGAGAAAATGATGTCCGATTTTGAAAAAGTGAAAGATTTTATACTGGATATGGGATTCGCCATAAGCCATGAGGAGCCTGAGGAAGAATTGGTGGTCATTGATGATGATGAACGAGGCATCCAAAACCTCGTGATCGATTGCGAAGGCTCTATTGTGATCCTTGAACAAATCATCATACCGATGCCAAAAGATTCATCTGATTTCTGCAAACGCATTTTGCAGATCAATCGCACTTTGGTTCACGGTGCTTTTGTTCTCGATGAAGAAGGCACAACATTATTATTCCGGGATACTCTGCAATTAGAAAACCTGGACCGCAACGAACTTGAAGGAAGCATCGATGCCTTGAGTCTTGCTCTGGCAGAATATGCGAACGAATTGGTTTCCTTTGCACGCGGATAAATAAAATTATTGTAATGGAGAAATAAAAAATGACCGGTTTATTTTCAAGAATACTAAGAATGGGCAAAGCGGAGGCGCATTCTGCTGTGGACAAACTCGAAGACCCTATCAAAATGACAGAACAGGGAATTCGCGATCTGAAAAAAGATTTAGAAGAATCCATGAAAAGCCTGGCGCAGGTTAAAGGCATCGTCATCCGCATGAGAAACGATGCGGATAACAAAAAGAAACTCGCAGCAGATTACGAAAGCAAGGCCATGGCTCTGCTACAAAAAGCCGAGCAAGGTTCGCTGGAAATGTCTGAAGCGGACAGGCTGGCAACCGAAGTTCTCTCGCGTAAAGAAGACGCAGGGAAAGAAGCCTTACGGCTCAGCAAGGAACTCACTAATCAGGAGGGCATGGTTCTGCAATTACAACGTAATGTGGATAAGTTGCGCACAACCATTCAACGTTACGAAAACGATCTCGTCACCCTGCGCGCCCGTTCTAAAACGGCTGCTGCCACGAAAAAGTTAAATGCGCAAATCGCCCGAGTCGGTTCTGACAGCACCATCGCCATGCTTGAAAAAATGCGCAACAAGGTTGAAGAAGATGAGTCTCTATCTCAAGCTTATGGTGAAATGGCTGATTCAGGACAAACCGTAGATGATGAAATCAATAAAGCTCTGGGTACAGGTTCGTCCATGCCGGGAGCCTCTGACAGTCTGGCTGCTCTTAAAGCTAAAATGAAACTCAAATAATTATGGTTTTTGATTTTTTTAAAAAGAAAAAAGAGGAACTTCAAAAAGAAGAGTTTCGCATTGAAGACCTGGTACTCAGCAAACTCAAAACGGGTTTTCTCGTCGATTACGACATGAAAACCTATAAGGTGACCGCCTGCAATAAATACAAGTGGGAAGAAGGCGGCACCACCGATGAGTGGGAGTTAAAAGCCGGAGATGAAACCTGGTTTTTGGAACGCTCTCAAGAAGATGGCAACGTTGAATGGAGTTTTTGCCGCAAACTACCAATCTCTCAGTTGGAAGGTGACATTGCGGGTGAAATCGTGCGTAATGAAGACCCGCCTGAAACGGTTGTATTCGAAGGCAAAAAATTTGTTTTTGAAGAAGACGATATCGGCGAGTTTTTTCGTGAGGGCTCCGATGAAGGCTTGAGTTTTGTATCTTGGGATTTTGAAGATGAGCAGGAAAAAGAATTTCTCACCATCGAACAATGGGGTGAGACGAAATTTGACATGCAAGTCGGTTTTACCGTCGAGGAATTTCAATTCTCCAATATCCTGCCCGGGGAATGATTCAGTCTCAGCTTAAAAGATAACTTCCCTAATACAAATCCCAACTTCCCTGCTTGTAATATTTTAGGATGTTGTGATCGAATTGCGTATTAGGTTCAATCGCTCCCTCCTTTTCGAACAACCCCTTGCCAAAATGCACCATTGAGATCATGGCATCCTGATTAAAAAAACGGGTCTCAATATTCGGAAATTTATGCGTGGTGAGTTTTTGTTTGAGCAGTTTTTCAGACATGGCTTTCTGCCTGACCCCGAGGTTCCACCCCCACTGGCCCATACTGGGCACCGAATTCTGGTAGGACACGATAGAAAACCCAGCCGCCTGCATGGTTTTTTTTATGCAAAGAAAAGCTTCAGGAGAATATAACGGACTTGTACTTTGCGTGACCATGGCCCCGAATGGTTTGAGATGTTTTTCAACCATCTTGTAAAATCCTAGAGAATAAAGCAGCGATAGTGAAACCGATTTAGGATCTGGCAGATCAATGATAATGGCATCGTAAAGATCGGCGGATTCTTTTATGAATTGATAGGCATCTTGATTGATGACACGAACGCGAGGATCGTTCAGCGAACCCTGATTGATGTTGAGAAAAATTTCATCCTGCCGGGCTAACCGAGTCATAGCGGGATCAAGGTCAACCAGAGTTAGATTTTTTACATCAGGATATTTGAGAATTTCGCGGGCGGCCAATCCATCGCCCCCTCCAAGCAAAAGAATATCGTTGCGCTCCTCAATCAATCCCATGACAGGATGTACGAGGGGTTCGTGATATCTTTCCTCATCGTAGGTGCTGAACTGCGTACTTCCATTTATGAAAAGCCAAAAATCATCTTTCCATTGAGTGACGACGATTTTTTGATAGCGTGTTTGTTCCTGATAAACAATTTTATCTTTGTATTTATGTTGTTCACCGTATAGGACAATGGGTTTCGCGACCGCAAAGGCCATGACCGAAACCAAAAGAAGAGCAACAAATTGAATATTAAGAACTCGGGGTCGTTCCAATCGATCGGGAAATTGCCACAATATAAGTGAGGCCACAATCAGGTTGAGACTGCCGATAATAACCGGGGTATAAGTCAAACCACAAAGGGGAAGCAGAACGAAAGCAAACAAAGCTCCACCCAACAAGCCGCCATAATAATCATACTCCATGACCGAAGAAATGTTTTCCCTTAACGCTTCATAAGACTGATTGATTCGTGTGATCATTGGAATCTCAAGCCCAGTCATGAATCCGATCATGCAGGCGATGCCATAAACAAAAAGTCCAAAATGAATCGTATAGGCGGAAATCCAAAAACAAAACATGGCAGAAAAGGTGCAGAGAAACGACAGACCAAATTCGATCAAAACAAAACGATCCAGGAGACGAGTTTCATATTTTCGGCTATAGCGACTTCCCAGTCCCATGGAGAAAAGCATCAGAGATATCACTATCGTCCATTGCAATATTGAATCACCCAAAAGATAACTAGCCAGAGTTGCTAATGTGTATTCGGTAACTATCGCCGCGCACCCGGTCGCAAAGACACAGGTCTTCAAGATAAAACTCAAGCCACGAAGCTTGGAGTTTTCGGGGTTATCTATTGAGGATATTGGCATGAGTTAACGGAAACTCAAATGCACCAGGTGATGAGGAAAGAGGCACCAATGTAGGAGGAGGCTTCTAATAGTGCTGCGCCTTGGTTGGGTTTCACCTGGTTCACCAGCTCATCGGCCAAGCTGCGTCCCGGTAAAAGAATGCGGTCTGTGAGAATACGTGCAACAGGAAGCAGAACGAGCCCTAATATCATGTAGAAGATAAAGGTCATTAAGTTTTCTTCCCAAGAAATAAAATGCTCGTCAGAAGCCGCACGAAGCAAATTGCCGATGCCTATCAACGCTCCGGCAAAACCGATGCCCACGGCAACATTATCTTTTTCAATGTGCTCGTGAATATTGTATTTCGTAATGAGGTTGTAATATTTTCCGAACAGAATGAGAACGGTTTGGCCCAAAGCCCAGAATGCAATAGCTGTAAAAACAGACCCTCCCTCTCCATAAAGAGCTCCGAAGATATTGAGTCCTGTAGCCACAAAAACAGCGAACTCGACCACACCGGTGCCGCAGTTTTGATCCTGCAATATTTCCTTGCGAATATCGAATTCAGAAAGAATGAAGCGGTTATTGATCAAAGCCGAGAGATTGAGCAGAACAATCGCCAGAGATCCATAAATCAGCATATCGATCAAGTCATTTTCCAGCCCTGCCGATGGTCCCGCAATCACTCCACCAATAGAGAAGGTTAATCCCAAATAATAACCGCATAGGACAAGGGCAAACGCCATATTGTCCTTTTCCACCAGTTCATCTTTGATGTTGTAGCTAAGACGAAAAAGCTTAAACATCAAATGCCCGACAGCAAAAATAAGGAAGCAAGAGCCAAGATATATTAATGAAGATACGATGTGATCTAAGTTCATAATTATTTACCGAAACTAAAGCCGCGGCTTCTAAAGGTATTTTTGCTTCGCCCCATGCGCTGTTTAACTTTATTCTGGAAGCGGGATTGCGATCCTGCTTTTTTTGCCATTTTTCTTTTAAAGAAATCCGGTTTTTGTTTTTTTGTTACCGTTCCAGAGGTTCCATACTCCCGCCGCGGACCGTAATAAGGTCGCCCACTGCCGCGAAAAGAAGAATAGTCGTTATAGTGGTTCCGGCTTAGCCCAAACCCAGCCCAGTTCATCACCTGCGACATCAACATGTATTTGCCATAAAATTCCCACATACTGCCGCCACTATCATTATCCCGCCAACGACCGTATTGAGAATTACCAACATATTGATAACCGTTTGGAAAAGGCGTATTGGTGATAGTGCCATCAGGTGTTTTTGCGGCCAAGGCCATGCCGAGGTACGGTTCATTCTTTTTATAAAAAGATTCATCGACTTCGACGAAGGGACGCATCGTTTTTTGTTCTCCTAAATCGACACGGTATTCGTGGTAGTAAGAAGGAAAGAAGTTACCTTCCTCACGCATATCATTAAGGATGATTGCGTATTCCTTTTCGCCTTGCAGTTCGTTCTGGATTTTTTCTACCGGGTTTTGTCCAACCCCACAACCCTGTATAAAAAGAGCAATCGGTAGAAAAAGTAGCAGAGAAAACTTAAACTTTTCTCTGAGCGTTAGAATGACGTTGTTCCGATTCATTTTTAGAAAAATTAATTTGCGGGTGAGAATTCTTCAGATAAATATATTACTAAAGATAATCTATCATATCAGTTCTGCTAGTATAAACATACGTTTGTTTAGTGTGAGAGTTTTTGGTTAGTAAACCGCTATAATCATATTTTTATAAGTCGGCGGAAATAAATATCATGTATTTTTATTATATTAAACGCATCATTAGAAAACTCAGACAACCCGACTTCCGTCTTCTTTTCGGTTTGGGACTGATCTTTTTGTTAATGATCTTGGTTTTTGCGTTGGTTCTTTCGACTTATGAAAAGAATATTACATTTTCAGACGGTTTGTGGACCGCATATATCACTTTAACAACGATCGGATATGGGGATATTTCAGCAGCTACCCCGCAAGGACGGTGGGTCACGGTTTTAACCTCGATGCTGGGTATCGGTTGCTTCGGAATTTTGACCGGGGTCATTTTGGAACGGGCCATGCAAAGGAGAATGAAAAAAATGAAAGGCGAAGGCAAGTATACAGGCGAAGGACATTTGATCATTGTTAACGTTCCCTCCTATGCGGAGACAACGGAATTGCTGAAAGAGTTGGACCACAGTCCCGATTTTAAAGATATCCCCCGTGTGCTCGTAGCCGCGCATTTACCCAATCAGGATAAAGAGATTCCGCATTTTTTATCGAAGAAAATAGACGCATTCATAATGGGTCTGCCTTCAGCTTTGGAAACATTACAGCGCGCCAACACGAGCGAGTCCAAAGCATGCGTTCTCACCTCATCGGCCTCCGATCCGGCGATGGATGATACCAACACCCTCACAGCCGGTCTCATCGAAAAAAACTGGTCGCAAGTCACCACCGTCATGACTTGCAGTCGAGCAGAAACATTGGGTAACCTCAGCACCTTCGGCATTGATGGAGGCATTAGTACCACCGACCTGCAAATGGGGCTCTTGGTTCAAGAATTGGAAGACCCTGGCCTATATAAAGTTTATAGCGAACTGTCAACAAACTCTGGCGGCAACCAAATATATATCAGCCAATCGTCAGTAGGGTCGTGGGAAGCTAATGAAAAAGAGTTCAGTTTTGGGAATTTAAAAGTGGCCATTATTCAACTCAACCTCTCAATAGAGATTTTGGGCCTTAAAAGAAAAGAAGATGATAAACCGATTCTCAATCCAGAAAATAATTTGATGCTAGCTCCTACCGACCACATCGTTTACATGGCCAGAAAGCGCTTCGACTGGAAAAAAAATAACGGCCCCATTCTCAGGCAGATTTATAAAGAGACGACCGTAGCTTAAAAATGAAACCAACTATGTGGTTGGCTCACAACCGAGATCCATTGCAAGTGCCGATTTTAATGGCGATGGCATGATGGGTATCGCCCTCTACCAGAAAAAATCCCTCGAAGTCTTTCTAAGAAAAGCCTCTGCCCTCTAACGCCCACTACTGTTATCGGATAGATTTTTACTTTTATTTTTTTCCAAATTTCTTTGTGTAGTAATTGACAAAATCACTAATAGTAAGAATCCCCATTACCAGTTCGTCTTCTGTCACGGCAACGTGCCGAATATTGTGAGACCCCATTTTTAAAAATGCACTCATCATTGAACTGTCACTCTCAATGGTGACAATAGGTTTTGCCATTATAAATTTGACTTTGGTTTCTTTAGGATTTAACTCTTCTGCTACAATTTTTCGGGATAAATCGGTTTCTGTTATGATCCCTAAATTTTGTCCCCCTCCCGCAACAATTAAAGCACTTAATTTTTTGTCGCGCATTTTCTTGGCGGCTTCCAACACGGTAGCTTCAGGCAGAATGTTTAAATTAGCCTCATCCATATAAACGACGTTATCTTTTACCAAGTCCATCTTTTCTCCTTAATGTCTCTTTGTTTAATCAATTATAGTGAGGGATAACCTCAACGTCACTTCAAATTTTTAAGAAAGGATCATGAACCTGCGGGGCAGCATAACACCCTCCTACTTCATCCAAGCTTCGAACATTTATTTCAATTGGGTGGACACCATCTAATGGTATAACAGACCTGTTAAATTAAAAGAATCATATTATACTGGCCTTTATTAGGTACTTATCACTTAAAAATACAACTATGTCCGTAACCCTTTATCACAATCCCAAATGCAGTAAATCACGTCAGACTCTGGAGTTGCTTGGCGAGAAAGGCATCACGCCTAACATTATTGAATATCTTAAAAATCCGCCGACCGCAGAAAAATTAAAAGAGATTTTGTCCCAGTTGGGGATCGCGCCTCGCGACCTAGTACGGAAAAAAGAAGGTGAGTATGAAGAATTAGGGCTGGCAAACCTTTCCTTATCGGACAAAGATTTGATTGGTTTTATGGTCGAGCATCCGATCCTTATTGAGCGTCCCATCGTAGTTGCCAATGGAAAAGCTGCTTTAGGCCGTCCACCAGAACAGGTATTGGATATTCTCTGATTAGGGAATGAGTCTGCTTTAGCTTTTTCGTTTTGCAACTTCGGCGGCGTGGGCTCTGGCTCTTTTCAGCATTGCGGCTTTTTCGTCAGAGGTGAAATCTTTTCTAGGTGTGGGACCTGGAACAAAATTGCCAGAGGGAGCGGGTTTGGCTGCTGGAGCAGCAGCAGGGGCAGCTTCTTCGGCTGCAGGTGCTTCTTCAACAACAGCAACCGGTGCATTGGCAGCTTCTTCTTCTGCCGCGGCTGCTTTGGCCTCTGCCTCTTGTCGGGCTTTTTCATCCGCAATTGCTTTTTCTGCTTCGTCGATGATCCTTTGTTTTTCCAGCTCCTGATCAATAATAGCTTGCTTACGCTCCTGAATTTCCAAGGCTCGAAGATAGCGGTCTTCATTATTTGACATTGTAGATCTCGAACCCGAATTGGAACGCATGTTCGAGTTAAAATGATAACTTTTCTTGGCCCCTTCACTCATTACATTTTCTCCTGTCAAAATTAAAGCAACCCATTATTTTCCTTATCATATAAGAAACTCTCAAAAAGTTCATATTTTTCTAAATACTGTCGAAAAGGGCCGAGCGAAAAATATATGAAATTTAAAGCCAATTTAACGCTGTCGTATTGAAATGATAGACCTTACATTAAAAATACTTAATGCCAGATTAACATTAATTTAATCCAAATATTCTATTCTGCTAAGCATAAATTAGAAACTTCAGAAGGAGGTGCCCCATGTTTTATGAAGTCCGAGTTATGGATAGTAAAAATAAATTGAAAAAAATAATTTCTGGGCAGCAATTGAGCCGAAAATACTGGGATAAATTTGAATCAAATTTTAATATGTCCGCTACAAAACCTAAAAAAGCGAAAAAGCAATCCACCGCTAAAAGCAATTAGCCTTTTTATTTATTATTGAAAACTATGGACCTGCATGAGGAGGGAAAAGACAATCTCTTGGAATGTTTATTTTCCAAATGACCTTATATATAAAATGACGTGCCAAGCTTCATCCTCTGTTAAGACTTGAGGGATAAAAGAAACCATAGCTGTTCCAGAACTTCCATTTTTCAATATCCATAAGAGTTCGCCATCCATACGGGCAGCCTGCCAATCTTTATCGGTGAAATTTCGGGGAAGCTTCCCGGTTAGCCCTGGGATATCTCCTAGCCCTTTTCCGTCTTTTCCATGGCAAGTCATGCAATACGCCTTCCCGTGAAAAAATATTTTCCCTTTTTGAATATTATCCGGTGTTGCCGGAAACGGATTCTTCCACGATCGGGCTTCCTCTATTTGAGCAGGAGGCACACGTGGTTTCAGAACTTCAGGGTCAGCCGCTTCGCTTCCCAAAGGCCAAAGCCCCAGACACAATAATAAAAATCTCAAAGATCTCATTTTGCACCCCATCATAACGATGCTCCTGGATATGAATATGCAGATTAAGACCACAGAGAGAGCGAATTAGCACCCCCTCTGTGGCCTGTGTGACTATTTTGTTCTAAAAACATGTCCCAGAGAGGTAGGGATTGTCACTGTTCCATCTGGAATTACTTGATCTTTTCCCCACAGATGAAAGATTACTCCATCGGTTTTACCCGCAGCCTCAGCAAGGGCTTTCACTTCTTTTGGGTCTTCAATATCAAGAATTGCAACTCGGCCCGTGTCTATCTCAACTTGATGATCGTGAAACGCTCGGTTCCATTGAATCAGGGGAACATTCTTTCGTGCGAGATCTTTGGCAATAAAATATTCGACAGCTACCATTCTTGCATCGGGAGCAGTAGTTTCAAAAAGCATACACTGAAGAATTTCTCCGCCCTGAATTCCTTTACAGTAATGATGATATGGACCTCCCACTGAACCATCAGCCATCATATGCGGTGCTTGCACATGAATGGTATATCCATCTGCTGGCCCATTCCCACCACTCATGGCCGGGGTTGCAAGAAATCCCATAACCAGTAAACCTAAGACACTCATCATGAAAACCGATTTACAAATATGTCGCATTTTTACCTCCAATTAAGAATTTGAAAAAATGATTCTGTTTTGAAATCTTAGGACTCATCTTTTCTTTATTGTAATACCAATCCCAAACCTCATATAAATGTTGTGAAGGAACTCTCTTTTTTCGCACTTATATTTAGGATAAATTCTAACTTGAAATAGGCAATAAAAAAATAACGGGAAAGACTAAGTTTATGTAGTAGTTTTACTACAAGTGGTTTTGATCTATGGAATAAGATTCCGGGGGAGTTAAAAAATTGATTTCTATGAAACCAACCCCATTTCAATAGCATACCGGATGAGTTCGGCATTACTTGTAAAATTTAATTTTTGCAGGATGCGTGAGCGATATGTGCTGATCGTGTTGATGCTAAGGCAGAGTTCATTAGCAATTTCCTTAATTTTTTTTCCAGATGCCAGACCTCGAAAAACTTGAAACTCTCTATCGGTCAGTACTTCATGAGCGGGTTTTTCTGAATCATTAGTGAGGTCGGTAACCAGTTTATCGGTGAGTTCTGGAGATATATATTTGCCTCCGCCAGCAACTTTTCGCACAGCTTCAACAAGGCGTTCCGATGCGCTGGCTTTTCCCAGATAACCCGAAGCTCCAGCTTTTAAAAAGCGGGTTCCATAATGGTCTTCTGGAAAAATGCTTAGAATAATGACGGGTAAATTTGGCTTCATGTTTTTAAGTTCAATTAAAGTGTCCAGTCCATTTTTTTCCGGCATATCAAAATCGAGTAGGACTAAATCTAACTTGGTCTTTTGAATAATTTTTAGAACCTCATTCCCATTTTCAGCTTCAGCAATCACTTCTAAATCGGAATGCTCCGATAGAATTGTTTTAAGTCCTTGTCGAACAATCTCATGATCATCGGCGATCAATATTTTAATAGAATCTTTTCTTGCAGCGCTCATTGTTTCATTAATGGAATTGAAATTATTAGTAGCGTACCCTTTCCAGAGGAGCTTTCAAAGTTTACCTGTCCACCCCAAGGATAAACTCTTTCTTTTATACCAATAAGGCCTAACGACTCAGGGTTTTCTATATCTTTCTCTGTTATTCCAATACCATTATCTCCAATGGCAAAAATTAAAGTATTTTTTTCATGATTCATCCGAACTTGAACATGACTGGCATTTGCGTGCCGAAGGATATTTGTAACGGCCTCTTGAAAAATTCGAAACAATGCTGTTTGTAGATTCTTATCAATCTCGACATGGTCTTGAAGACAATTCAGATTAAATTTGATTCCATGTCTATTTTCATATTCTTTTGCCTGCCAAGAGATGGCTTCACAAAGACCAAAAGCATCAAGGACGGGGGGGCGCAGTTCTGTTGCAATATGTTGAACTGATTTTATTGTTTCATCTATGGTTCGGGTCATAGATTTTACCTGATTTTTCAAATCAATCTGATTTGCTGATAGTTTTTTATCAACATGAATCGTGTCCATTTTCAATGCAGTCAACGCTTGTCCCAACTGGTCATGCACTTCCCGAGATAGGCGAGACTTTTCTTCTTCACGAACCGTCTGGATTTCGTTGTTAAGCCTTCTGTATTGTTCTTTCGATTGGACTAAATCCTGAGTGCGGGATGAAACAATTTCTTCTAATCTATTGCGATGCGCATCCAACTCTTCATCGATCTGTTTTCTCTCGATAGTATTTGCAATCAAACCCCCTATGGACAAAAGAACTTCCTGACTATGCTGATACCAAGAGGGGTGAGTGTTTGTATATAAAAACAGAACACCGACAAGCTTTTCGAAGCTAATTAAAGGAACAATATAGTGACCATGAGGTGTCATGTCTGAATATAATCTATCATGTCGTGAATCGGAGTAACAACTTTCACTCATCAATAACTCGCCTGAAACCGCCACGCGCCCGCAAAGACAGTCGCCAAAAGGAACCATCTGTTCTTTTTCAATAAACTCCCGACTGAAGTCGCCATAAGTGGTAAGAAGTCGTAAAACCTTTTCTTTATTATCCGTTAAAAAAATCCCGGCTTTGTTTTCTACTTGAAGACCTTCAAATTCAGTAAGAGCCTTCATGGTTTTTTGCAAAATTTTAATCAGGTCTCCTGGGTTCTGGAGAATTTGTGCGACATTATGCAATACGCGATACTCTTCGGTAATTCTGGTATTCATAGAGTTCAATCTCGCTTCCGAATAGCTTTTCTATTAGTCTCTATAGTTTCTCACGTGGAATCATACTTTGCCATAAAAGCTCCACTTTTTTCACCCGAAAAAAAAATCTCCTACAATGGATGGAAAAAATTGCGGCGTTAGGTGGTATAGTCCTCCCAGAAACAATAGCTCGATAAAACCAATAGCCCAAACCCAGGCTAGAGCTGTTTTAGAAATATTAAACCTGCTATTTGATTTTGCTAAAAAAAAGCTCCCTATATAAATCGCGCTTAAAATTAGAGCTAGGGGTATAGCAATCTTTGCTCCCCACTGGAAAAGGGACCAAAGAATTGCCTTCATAAAGAATAAAGCCACTGTGGATACACTAAAAAATATTACGATAATCATATATATTTATTACTCTTTATTCAGAGTAGATTTATGTAGGCGCAATTTAAATCTCCAGCTATAGATATTGTGAGAACAGGATATGTCAGGTCATTATATATCTAGATCATCTAAAAAATAAAATAGCGGTTATTTGCCAAGTAACTTCTGTGCTAAAGTTTTCATAGATTAAGATGTGACTGCAGTTCCAGACAATCGAATATTCATTAACCATTCTCCCGTTTTGAGGGATAAAAACAGATATCAAGAAATGGATTTTACAATTACCACAGATGCCAAAAAAACTATCAAGTCAATAAATGGTGATGATTTTTATTTGTTTGGGTACAAAGAAATAGACTTTCTGAATCAAGAGGTTGAAAAATTTTTTTCGAAGGAACGTGGAGTTTCCACTTTATTTTCAATTGCAGAGGAAGCCCAGCTAAAAGAAAGAGGTTATTTAAAAAGCCTGCCAAGGAATTTTTTATCTAAGGATAAACATATTGTCCCCATTGACTTGGGTGTTGAAATCAATCCGTTACAAGGTGGGCTAAAAACAGATCTGGTTTTCACGATACATAGAGAGCGGAAAAATAATAAAAATGAGGTTCTTTTAAGGCTCCAGAACAATGCTTTAGAAAAGCTGGCGACAGGCAAGCCCCTAAAGGAAATTTTTGATACCTTGACAAAAGGTGCAGAAGGGGAAGTCAATTGCGCCAAGGCTTCCATATTTATTCTGGATAATACAGGGACTCGATTAATCGATGGTTCTAGCCCAAGCTTTTCCGAAGAAGTCAGAAATGCTTTTAACGGCATGATAATTGGTCCATTGGAAGGCTCATGCGGTAGTGCTGTTTATAATAAGGAGCTGGTTATCTCGGAAGATATTTCGACTGATCCACGTTGGGAAAAGTTTGCCGACTTTGCCCTTGCGAATGGACTTCACGCTAGTTCGTCCTCCCCAATTATGGGTGCTGGTGATAAGGTTTTAGGTTCTTTTGCTTTAACTTTTTCCCAGTCTAAAGCTCCTACTGATTTTGAGCTGGAAATAATCAAAACCTCAGCTCGTATCGCAGCGTTAGCGATTGAAAAAAATCGATCCGAGGAAAACTTAAAAATGTATGCTAAAGAGTTGCAGCAAAACAATGAGGAGTTGAAAAATTTCACTTTTGTTGCATCTCACGATTTGAAAGAACCGTTGAGGAAAATTAATTTATTTGTCGATCAACTTCTTGAAAATAATCTGGATCAGAAAAAAAGAGATAAATTTATTGAGCGTATCGGAAAAGCCTCTATCCGGATGTACTGCTTGACAGATGATTTATATAGCTGGGCATCCATTGGGCGGATGGAAACAAACTTTATTTCGGAAGATCTGAATGAAATTCTTCAGGAGGTAATAGACGACCTCGAAGGATCTATACAAGAAACAGGTGCGAAAATAAAGATAGGCGACCTGCCGACTTTGGAGATAGAAAAAACAAAAATACACCAGCTGTTTCAAAACCTACTCTCAAACGCGATGAAATTTCATAGAGAAGGGATTTCTCCAGAAATTCAAATTACATCAAGGTGCACGGGAGACGGCTATTGCGAAATAGATATCCAAGACAATGGCATTGGTATTGCTGCGAAGTACTATAAAAAGATTTTTGAGCCATTTTCAAGGCTAAATAATAAAAACGATTACACTGGATCTGGAATAGGACTGGCCATCTGTGAAAAAATAATTCGCCGGCATAAGGGTGAAATTGCCGTCGACAGTGATCTGAAAATTGGAGCAAAATTTACTCTGCGCTTACCCAGCCAGCAACCCGTAGACGGCTGACTACAATATTGCACCATGGCTCTTTAGCAAGTCAGTAATATCGCTATTTCCATTAGCGATAGCAATATGCATTGGCGCTCGCCCGTCCGACCCTTTTGCATTGACGTTTGCTTTTTTCGAAATAAGGAGTTTTACAATCGATCTTTTTCCCCATTGAGCTGCATCGTGCATGGGTGTTTCCCCCTCATTGTCGGTAGCGTTTACTTTTGATCCTTGCTGGATCAAAAATTTAGCAATAGAAAGATGCCCTTTTTCTGCCGCCCAATGTAGAGGAGTGCGACCCAGCTTATCCTTGGAGTTAATTTCAGCACCCTCACCCAAAATTCTTTTAACCATTCTAAAGTTTCCCGTGGCAACCGAAGTGTGAAGCGGGGAATGGCCCCAATCGAGGGAATTATTGACCTCCGCACCCGCAGCTAAGAGTTCATCGGCTGCATTGTCACTATTTTGGTCTACGGCAAGATGAAATGGTGTATAGCCATATTTATCGATAGCGTTTAACTTGGCACCCTTATTAAGGAGAAGAATCACCATCTCTGGTAAGTTTTCCAAAGCCGCGACATGCAAGGGGCCTAGCCCTTCATTGTCGGAAAGGTTCACATCGGCACCCTGCATCAATAAATAAGGAACCAGTTCTGTTTGATTATGAAAAATTGAGAGATAAAGCGGTGTGACACCCTGTTTATCCTGAAAATTAATATCGATGCCAATATGCAAACGTTTGACATCCTCAAAATCCCCTGACTCGATAGCCTTGTACAACCGCCGAACCGTTGTGCCGGCAGTTTTAATGCCAGTCTTTTTGTTATTGAAAAATGAACCGACCCGGTCAGAGGCAGAAATATCACCGATGTCCAGAGCCTTGTCGTGATTGGCCGAAGAAGAAATTTGCACTTCCAACCCTATCCGGTCCATCGCATTGGCAACACGTATTTCAGGCAAGGGTTTCTCTTTTGCATCGAACAGTGCGTTACCGCTTTTCAGACCAAAAGTATTTTCTGTTTCGGCCCAAGCAGACCCTGCTACGATAAAAAATAACATCGAAAAAATAATTCGAATGTCGCAAAAATCTCTCATTCTCTAATTGTGCCACCGAATTCTAAAACAGGCAAGTGGCGAACCGCCTAGATAATAAGCGGTGCCCGATGTGAAGAAAAAGATAATCCAGATCGTAGCTCTAGGGACAATATATCAAGGCATGACTCTGTTTTCTCTCACTGTTAAGGAGAGAACTTTGCAAGAATGGGCATAAGCCGTTTGGTGAATTCGGTAGCATCCGCTCGGTTGAGATGCGACCATTCTGGGCAATCAAAACCCACCAGTTTTTCGTAATCCTCAAAATGAATTCCCGGTGCATTGGTTTTTTTGAGTATCCTATCCCAAAAATGTTGTCGCGGAGTGAAGGTGTTTTCCATTTCGCGTAATTGACCAGTGGAAGGCAGGCGAAGGAAAATCACCTTTCCGCCTTTCGCACGTATTTTATCAACGTTCGCTTTTGTTTTATCTAAAATCATTTCAACAGCTTTGCCGAAATCAGCTTTGGCTTCCTCGACTGTTTTTCCGTTTCCAGGAGGAGGGGGAGTGAATAATGGGATCCAGATTTGCTGGATGCGTTTTTGCAAGTTTATGCTATTTGCGGCGACCTCTGTCATCCATCCTTGTCGCTCCACATCGACCTCATGAAAATAAGGGGGGAGGTCCGGTTTGGTTTTTACTTTTTCTCGATTAGGTAGTTTGAGGTTGATCAATAGCTGATTAAGCGTAAGATCGCCCTCATTTATAAACGCAAACCATTTTTCAATAATTAGGGATACCTGATGACTCAATTTTTGTGTAGGACTCCATTCGCGAAATCGTTTTAAATGATTTACCGGACTCTTCATCGGCGGTCCTCCTGGAGCAAAAAACAGGCTGGGCACGACACCAACGATGACGGTTCCCGAGTAATCTGGATGATTTGCCAAGTCTTCCAGATAAGGCCCAGGGTTTGTACCCACAGTGGCTAGTTGCAGGGGTCGATTCCCAAATTCTTTTTCGTAAACATCCATATCAAAATCGAACAGCATTCTGGAAGAGCCGATCAGGACAGTACGGCTCGGTTCTTCATCGACAATCGAACGTCGGCTTGCCCACAGATCTTCAGAGTCATTGAGCGTAGGTGCATAACCCTTACTGCGGACGTAGGTTTCCCATCCTAATGTTAATATGCTGGTGAAAATTAAAGTAAGAACGGCAAGAGCCACCCAATGGTGTTTAGGGACGATGCGTTCAAGTTTGTATGTTTTAAAACTGGAAGTAGATGAAGGCACTCGCCCCTCCCTGCATTAAGATTAATCCAAACAACATGATCGTCCAAATAACAACCACCCACCACGCTGGCATATCCTGCATGGCATGTTCCAAACGTTTTTCATGAAGATACCAATGGGTCGAAAGCAACGCACTGACAACGATAATGACCTGAATTATATCCAGTGTCGGTAATAGTTGAGCACCATTGTCCGACAAGTTAAAAAGTGAGCTAAGCATCATCCATGCCGTCGAAAAATCACCAGCACGAAAAAAGACCCAGGCAATGCTGACGAAAAAGAAAGTGATGCAGGTGAGTGCTAAACGTCCCATCTGGTTTTTTACCCATTGCACGTCTTTGAAATTTTGTCGCAATAAATGCTCGATTACCAAATAGCTTCCATGCAGGACGCCCCATGCGATGAATGTCCAGGAAGCACCGTGCCAAAGTCCACCCAGAAACATGGTGAACATGAGATTGAATAAAGTGCGATAGGTACCGTGGCGGTTTCCGCCTAATGGAATATAAAGGTAGTCGCGCAACCAAGTAGAAAGGGTGATGTGCCAGCGCCGCCAAAAATCAGAAAATCCAATAGCCGCATAAGGCGATCGAAAATTATCCGGCAATATGAAACCAAGACATAAGGCAACACCGATTGCACAAGTGGAATAACCGGCGAAATCGCAAAAAATTTGCGCCGAAAAAGCCAGCAGTCCCAGCCAGGCATCGAATATATATATCGAGTCGCCTTTGAAGCCGAATACAGTATCCGTTGCAGAAGATAACATCCCATCTGCAAGGACGACTTTCTGAAAAAGTCCGAGGGTGATGAAGTAGAGTCCCCAACCAAACTGATCGCGGGTAGCGCGTTTAGGTTTTTCACATTGAGGTAGAAAGTCTGTAGCTCTGACAATCGGCCCTGCCACCAGCTGTGGGAAGAATGTAACGTAAAGCGCAAAGTCTAGAAACGATTTGCAACGTTGTGCTTTTTTAAAATAAACGTCAAGCGTATAAGAGAGTGTTTGAAAGGTGTAAAACGAAATGCCAACAGGAAGAATAATGTCGAGCTTAGCTGGCGCGTAAGAAAATCCTGCGAAGCTTGCCAATTCAATAAAATTTTCCAGGAGAAATTCGCCGTACTTGAAAAAACCGAGCAAGCCCAGGTTCACTGCTAGGCTGAGTGCCAACAGCAGTCTACGTTTCAACTGAACATCTTCATCCGCCAAAGCCTTGGCAACATACCAATCGACGAGTGTAGACAGCCATAACAGGATGACAAAGGGAGGGTTCCATGCCGCATAAAAAATGTAGCTTGCAATAAGAAGAATGGATTTTTGCACCCGCCAGGATGAAACAGTGTAATGCAGACCCAGAACGACCGCGAAGAAAACGATAAAGGTGAGAGAGTTAAATAGCATTAAATATGTTTTTTAGAAGTGCCTGAGGAAACGATAACTTTAACATTCCGGCGCTTGTTTCCAGATAACTTTCTTTTCTTCGTTTTTGACAAAGGCTATTTCATCTTCCCCATTTTCGTTCAGAGTCATAGAGTCATTGGCATCAACCACCAGCGCAGAAACTTTTTCCATATTGCCACCAAGTTGCAGGAATATCTGCTCACCATTTTCAAGAATTTTGCTTTTGAATATAAACAAAAAATTATAATAATGTGAAAAATATAATGGTGTATCGCCGTATTTTTCTAATGCCTCTTCATCTTCCATGACTTGATTTTTCCATTCTAAAATATTGATCCCAAGCTATATATTGCTACAGATACTGGGCGTAAAAAAATTGTTATTCATCGAAAGACTATGATAAACCATTTCCTGTGAGTCAAAATACTATTCAGAAAAAAATTATTCTTCCTCTAGTTAGCTTGCTGAAGCAGGGTGTAGATCCTTCTCGGCTTGCATTAGCCCTAGCCTCAGGTTCTGTTGTTGGGGTATTCCCGGTATTGGGGATTGCAACGATTATTTGCACGGGTATTGCTGCTTTCTATCGTTTGAACCTTCCCGCAATTCAGCTTGCTAGTTACCTTGTTTTTCCGATACAGATCATCCTTTTTTTTCCTTTTCTTTATATTGGTGAAGTCCTGACGGGTAACTCTTTGGAAGAAATTTCAGAGGCAAAATTATTGGAGACCTTTGATATGGGTTTTCTTCCCGCGATTCAAGAGTTAACACAATATTTTATTCTCGCCTCGATCGGCTGGGCTTTGTCTATAGTGCCCTTGTTTGCAATTTTATATTTTGTTTTTAAAAGGCTAATTACTCTCCGGCTCCAACCTAAGTGCGAATAAAAAAGACGGTCCTTATTAGAAGTAGTTGTATCTTACCTACGATAAGCCTGGGAGAAGAATTTTTAGTTCTTCCGCAATCATTCCAATCGCGAGACTGCCGAGCAGGAGTCCCATTATCTGATGGATGAATTTAGTTCCGGTTTTGCTGAGACTATTCAATATCAGTTTGCTCAGTCTAAGGGTCAACCAAATCAGAATACCTATTAAGACGAACTCGAATAAAGAAATTATTTTGCCAGTCCAATTAGATATTTCGTCGGATTGAATAATAACAATACTGATAGCTGCCGGTCCGATAAAAAGCGGGAACGTAAGCGGCATTAGGGAGATATCTTCTTCAAGGTTATCCTCTGAATACAGGTACGAATTTTTTGTATTCGATAGCATGGTAAAAGAGATGTAGACAAGAAAGAGGCCACCAATGAGCTTAAAAGCAGACATTTCTATGCCGAAAAAAATGATGATATGTTTTCCGAGAAAAAAAGAGGCGGCCAATAAGATTACCGCGGTAAAAGAAGTTTTTAGTGCAATGGATTTATGTTCGGCATCTGTTTTATGTGCGGTCAATGATATGTAAACCGGGATGTTACCAATCGGATCTATAACGGCAACGAGAATAACGAAGGTTTTTATGAGTTCGGTGACATCCATTTAATGCTCAAGGTTTTTTCTGTTTCCTATTATTATACAGAAAATGCAGAATGAAACTTCCCAGTAACATTTTAAATATCCAGCTTCCCCAGAAACGCCACGGATTCTTATCCATCAAAATTTTCACCTCTCCTTCGCTGGCTGTGAACGTGTTCATTTCCCCCACGTAAAGACTTTTGAAAGAAGAAAAAATCAGCAGAGCCGCAAAAACCCACAGCACGAAGTTAAAGGCTGTTTGGCGGAGATCAGGGTCCAAAAGATAATGGGATGAAAGCGCGATGAGAAGAATAAGAGCTATAGCGGCAATTATAAAAGTCATGGTATCCATTAGATTTATTCTACCTGATAAATATCAGATTGTGCAGGACAGCGGGGGGTTGCTTCAAAACAGAGGGTAGTGTTTTATTAAAATAGGGTATGAGACACCTTAGGTTACAATTCCAAGCCGAATAGTCTCATATAGTAAGAGAAGGTGTTCTTGATGGTTAAAATCCCTACCACATCATCGTTTTCTGTAACCGTGATATGTCGAGTATTTTTATCCGTCATAAACTCTACAGCTTCAAAGATATGCTGATTTTTATCCATGGTATAGAGCGGGGTACTCATTATTTTCGAGATGGGGTCAGCGGGTGACAGCCCTTCTGCAACTACTTTTCGCGTGAAATCCCTTTCGGTAACAATGCCTATATGTTTCCCGTTTTCAGTTGTGATGAGTGCGCTGATATTCTTCGCATCCATTTGCTTGGCGGCTTCTTGAATCGTGGCATTCACATCGACACTTTTTACCGGTGTCGTCATGAAATCTCCCAATTTTTCCTTTGGGTCGTCGGTTTTTGGTAATGCGCTCATCACAGACTCCTGATTGTTGGAATGAACTCCGCTATCGTAAGAATATTATAGAATAATTGCTATATAAATACTCTTCTTAATCAAGTTTGATTTAGAATACGGGAACGCCTTTAGTCTTACATAAAAATAGAAAAATTTCATTACTTCTGTGATTTTTTATAATTTGGGGTTCAGGTATATGCGCCCTAGACATGGTTACATTAACTTTGGGGATATTTTCAGGTCAAATTTCAGGCTGGAGTGCGCCACCTTTTTATCAACCAGGCCTCGGTAATAATTATCCCCAGCCAGCCTGAATAAAAAACGGTTTGGGACAAAAACTGGTCAACTGACCATAAATCAAATTGATTGAATAGGTTTCGCCAATCATGAGCTTCCATACCCAGTCCACCAATGAGTGGCAATTTAAGGAACCGGGCATCAGCCATGTAGATGCCGACATCCAGAAAATTTCCGAAAAACCAGAGTAGAGCAAAACCTGTTCCTGCCGTATCTCTCTTATAAAAAAATGTTATTAAAACTATTAAAGGAATGAGTAGCTGATTGAGTGAGCCTCCTAAAATAGTAAGAGTCCGGTTTCCAAAAATTGCAAATAGAATATGACCCGCTTCGTGGAACACAAGATTGACGCTATGGATAAACGAAGATAAAAATGCCCAATCCTTTAATACCGGTTCTTTGGGAAAGAAAATAATATGAGCTAGAAACAGTGCCGATAAAAATACGAATGCGAGGGTAGAGATCGGTTTCCAGTCCTGCTTGAAAATTGGTGATATTTTGGATTCTGTATCGCCTTCTCCCTCCAGTTTTTGAGTGCGCTGATTCGATGCTTTCTTTTCAGAATCAACCAAATATTCAAGATACTTCTGAAAAATAATACCGCAATGAATACAGGTTTCAGACTCAGTTTGTTCGTGTTGACATTTAGGGCAGATCATAAAGGGCTCGGGTTATAGAGTAGAAATAATAGGACATTTGCTTTCATATTTCACTATCAGGTTGAGTAGATTTAAAGGCTGGCATTATTTAAAGAACTGTTATATAATGCCGTATACTTTAAGTGGTTATAGCCGTCTAGAGAATTACAGGTGTAGTGGTTTTTGGTTGAGCATTATCCGGCCCCAGGCCCCCAGATTTTCTCCCCTCGTTTTCTCACAAAGCTCAAACCCCCTAAAATAATTTTTGTTAGCAGCCCCTTTGGGTTTTGACTAACTACGCCGCTTTTTATCTAAAAGGCGTTACGTTCATATTCAATATATTAAGGAAATCATGCAAACCAACACAGTACTAGAAACACCACCGACACTTGATGAAACACTGCCGATCCCTAATGGATTCGACGCTCTAAATTTAATCGATCCTATTTGCAGAGCGGTCAAGGATGAAGGATATGCGAACCCAACCCCTATCCAAATGCAAGCCGTTCCCCATCTATTGGAG
>JAJDBA010000201.1 GCA_029261675.1 Nitrospinaceae bacterium | reverse complement strand
CCGGTTGGGAGCCTTTAACGGGAATTGAACCTATTATTGATAGTTGGGAGGGCATATTTAAAAATTCGGGAAATATGGACATTCAGGCTACGGATGTCAGCGTGACAGCATCTGAAGGTTTGGCTTGGGTTTCTTGCGTCGAAAAACTTTATACCATTGCTACCCATGGTGTCCTGGCATCTAAGGTTTTCTCCACCAACCTGTTTCAACTGAATGAAGGAAACTGGAAAATGATAATGCACCATGCATCGCCCCTACCTTCTTCGCCAGAGGGTGAAGAGAGTTAACCTTTCCTTATCCCTCCTTTAAAAAACATGCGACATGATGTCCGGGGGTGATCTCTTTAAGAGCCGGTTCCATTTCCTCACATTGTTTCTCTTTTAAAGGGCAGCGTGTGTGAAAAGAGCAGCCTTGCGGTGGATTAGAAGGATCGGGAATATCTCCACGTACTTTTAACTTTTGTTTTTTTAGCCCCGAATCCAGACCTGGAACTGCATTAAGTAGGGCCTCGGTGTAAGGGTGTTCGGGGTTTTTATAAATTTCTTCGCTACTGGCAATTTCAACAATTTTGCCTAGATACATCACTGCCACTCGGTCACAAAAATATTCCACAATACTCATGTCGTGAGAAATGAAGAGGAAAGCTATCCCTATTTTTTCTCTTAAATCGATCATCAAATTGATGATCTGAGCTTGTATTGAAACATCCAGAGCGGATACCGGTTCATCGGCAACGACCAGAGTTGGGTTTAATGCGATGGCTCGGGCTATTCCGACGCGTTGCAATTGACCGCCGCTCATCTCATGAGAATATCGGTCAACATAATCGGGTGAGAGGCCAACTTGATCGAGCAGTTCCATCACAGCTTCGGAAACGTTTCCTTTGAAACCATGTATTGCAAAAGGTTCGCGCAACACATCTCCTATTTTTCTTCGCGGATTTATTGATGAAAAAGGGTCTTGAAAAATAATCTGCATTTCTTTTCTTTGGTTGCGAAGTTCTGTTTCGGAAAGAGATGCGAGATTTTTTCCTTTGAAGTGGACCGAGCCGGAGGTTGGGGGTTCCAGTCTTAGTATGGTGCGTGCGGCTGTTGATTTGCCACATCCGCTTTCACCTACAAGCCCCAGTGTTTCTCCTTCTTTAAGGGTGAACGAAATGCCATCCACCGCACGGACAGGGGCTGTATTGTTTTCCAGAATGATTTTCCTGGGAGGAAAATATTTTTTAAGGTTTCGTACCTCTAGAAAGGGGTGATTATCTGTCATATAGATTCGGGTTGCAGATGGCAACTGAATTTTCGTTTTTGATTTGTGTTTTGTAATAGAGGTTTTTGTGTTTTACATTGCTCGGACGACCAATCACAGCGGGGGTGGAAAGTACAGCCGGTCGGTCGTTGATGCGGGGTTGGAACACTCCCCGAAATTTCTGTGAGCCGATGCCCTTTTTCTCTAGTAGAGCCGAGATGTGGACGAGAAGCAATCAACCCTTTTGTATAGGGGTGATGCGGGTTATTGATTAATTCTTTTGTCGGCCCTGTTTCCACTCCTTCTCCGGCATACATAACGATAACTCGTTCTGCAATTTCTGTGACTATTCCAAGATCATGAGTGATGAGTAACATGGACATGCCGGTTTCCCTTTTCAGGTTTTCAAGAAGTTCCAGAATTTGCGCCTGAATAAGGACATCTAGTGCGGTGGTCGGTTCATCGGCTATTAGAATTTTAGGTTCACAGGCCAGGGCCATAGCGATCATGATGCGCTGTCTCATGCCACCGCTTAGTTGATGCGGATATTGTTTTAACTTTTCTTCAGGAGAAGGTAACTCCACCTTTCCTAATAATTGTGCGGATATTTTTAATGCTTCTTTTTTGTTTAAGCTTTTATGTCGCAAAAGGGTTTCGATGAGCTGCTCGCCGATAGTCAAAACAGGATTGAGAGAGGTCATGGGGTCTTGAAAGATCATGCCAATTTCCTTACCTCTTATTTCTCTCATTTGTTTGGTATTGAGGGATAGTAAGTTTCTGTTTCCAAAAATAATTTCGCCGCTGATTATTTTTGCAGGGGGCTCAGGAAGAAGTCTTAGGATGGAAAGGGCGCTTACGGTTTTACCACAACCTGACTCACCAACAAGTGCCAATGTTTCTCCGCTGTGCAGTTGGAAGTTAATTCCATTGACGGCTAAAAAGTTTCCTTGAGGGGTGGAGAAGGAAACTTTTAAGTTCCTGATATCCAGTTCGATCTGGCTCATTAGGGATAGAAAAAAAGGGCGACCCTTTTGGGTCGCCCTTTTTCTGGAGTTAAAATGAAATGACTACTTAGCTTTTTCAAGGCATTCTTTTTCAAGTTCGGCACTTACAATATTTTTACATTTGCCGGGGTCACCTTGAACTACTGCATAGCAGTAAGCCTGACTGTCTCGATTTAAGATTAGAGTACAATAGTAATTGCTGTGATCTTTGTGGGCGTAACGGGATTCTGGGTTTTTAATAGGGGATAATGCCAGACATAAATGCCGCTTGTCTTCATCCGATACTTTCCCAGAGGATTTAGCTGCAGATGAATATATTCCGGAACGTACCAACTCTGTTGTCGGGCCAAGACCATCTCTGACCTCAACAGGAGCAATGCCCGGGCGACCTTTTCGGACACTGCTTCCATCTCCATCACATGCCGTGGGATCTGGGGTTTCGGCAGCCATGATAGGCGGCACTAGGGCGAATATGAAAAACGCCAGCATTAGAACAGTAAACCTCGCTCGACTATATTGCCACATACATTTATCCTCCCTAAGATAACTGCGTTTTTCAACTTTTTTGTAATGAGAAATAGTCTCAATCTTAAATCAGAGGATACCCTATTTTTATATCAAAAACCACGGCTTTAAAGTAAAAACCGATTCCTTGCATAAACCATTGAAAATGCTTTGGTTTTGTTGGCTATATTGTGGGTCTAAAAATCTTTTTTTGTGAAAAAACATCGTAAAAAAAAGGGGTAACACGGGAATCTTGTATGACCATTTTAAAGTAGAATAGGCTGTGAATATAATCCATTTAGGTTAATAGGAATTTTAGCTTAGAATAGTAAAAATGGATTCTGATTTAGAATAAAATAGGTGGATTAAAAGGAAAAATTCGTAATTGGAAAAAATAATGAATACTAAACGTTTCATCATCGCAAGTGGCTCCGTTTTCTTGTTTATATTTACCTATGAATGGATATTTCATGGTGTTGTCTTGAAGGAGGCCTATCAGCAAACGGCAAACCTGTGGAGGCCCGAATCGGATATGGAGTTTTACTTTATCTGGTTAACTTTAGGGCAATTTATTTTTTCCATATTTTTTTCTTTATTCTTTTTAAGGGGGTATGAGAATAAGGGATTAATGGAAGGGATCAAATATGGTGCGATGATGGGAATTTTTTTCTGTGCTCCCAATCTCATTTGGTATGCTGTTCAACCACTTCCGTATTCTCTATTGGTTCAATGGTGTTTAGGAGGGGTGATAGAAATGACATTGGCGGGTGCTGTTTTAGCCTCGATTTATCGCCCTAATGAAAATTAAGTTTGAAATTTCTATATAATTGCTTGCCGAAATTGCTTCCTATTTGTTTATACTAACCTGCTTTAAACGCAAAAAATGAAATGTAAGTATTCCTGAGTAAACTTTGCGCGAAACCCTAAAAAAAAATCTAACACCCTATGCGAATTTTTAGTTGGAATGTAAATGGCCTGCGCGCCGTAGTTAAAAAAGGTTTTCTTGATTGGTTGGAATCCGAAGCGCCAGATGTGGTGTGTTTGCAGGAGATTAAGGCGCAAACCCAAGACCTTGATGAGAATATTCTCAATCCAAAGGGGTATCACGCATTTTGGAATCCTGCTGAGAGAAAAGGCTATAGCGGCGTTGCTATATTCACCAAAAAAAAACCAGTGGCCGTTCATCTGGGGATGGGGATTGAACGGTTTGATTGCGAAGGACGGATTCTAAGAGTCGAATTTAAGGACTTTGATCTTTTCAGTGTGTATTTCCCTAATGGAACCAGTGGTGCAGAGAGGCTGCAATATAAAATGGAATTCTATGATGCCTTTCTTGATCATTGCGAAGAATTGCGGACGCAAGGAAGAGAACTCGTGATAACGGGTGATGTTAATACAGCTCATAAACCCATCGATTTAAAAAACCCAAAAGCCAATCAAAAAAATTCAGGATTCCTGCCCGAAGAAAGAGCTTGGGTGGATAAGTTTATTGAGCATGGATATGTAGATAGTTTTCGTGTCTTTAATGAAGAACCTGATCAGTATACTTGGTGGAGTTATCGATTTAATGTGCGCGCTAAAAATGTGGGTTGGCGTATCGACTATTTTTTTGTCACAGAGGGATTGATGAAAAAGGTGAAAGACTCGTTTATCACCCCGGAAGTCATGGGGTCGGATCACTGTCCGATTGGTCTGGATATTAGGGCCAAATAGCGAAACTTTATAGGATCGTTCGGAAGCCAAAAGCATCTAAATTAATACAGTACATTTTAGTTTTGTTCTATATCTTTTAAAACTGGAGAAAGCAATTTATGAGTTTTGAACTCAATCAAAGTTATAGCGGTTTTAAATTAGTTAAGAAGGAAGAGATCGCAGAATTGAAATCGCTCGGACTTTTCTTTGAGCATGAACGAACAGGTGCGGAAGTGATGGTGCTGGAAAATGATGATGATAATAAGGTTTTCAGCGCAACCTTCAGAACTCCTCCAACAAACGATGCGGGTGTTGCCCATATTCTAGAGCACAGTGTTCTGTGCGGTTCAAAAAATTTCCCGATAAAAGAACCTTTTGTTGAATTAATGAAAGGAAGTTTGCAGACTTTTTTGAACGCTATGACCTTTCCAGACAAAACCATGTATCCGGTAGCTAGTAGGAACCAAAAAGACTTTTTTAATCTGATGAATGTGTATATGGATGCTGTGTTCTATCCGGTAATTTCTGAAGATACTTTCAAGCAGGAAGGCTGGCATTATGAACTGACGAAACCGGAAGACAAAATTATTTACAAAGGGGTGGTGTTCAATGAAATGAAAGGGGTGTTTTCTGATCCAGAAAGCTATATCGATCGGCAGCTTGCCCATTCGTTGTTTCCTTCTACGGCCTATGGCTATGAATCGGGCGGTGATCCTAAAAGTATCCCTGATCTAACTTATAGTGATTTTAAAGAGTTTCATAAAAGACATTATCATCCTTCCAATAGCAGGATTTTTCTATACGGAGATGGAGATACGCTTGAATATCTTACGTTTTTAAACGAGAAATATTTAAAGGATTTTGATCGCATTGACGTGAATACTTCCATCCAACACCAACGTTCTTTCAGAAAACCTAAAAGAAAAGCCTTTAACTATCCGGTATCGAGTCAGGAATCATTAGATAAGAAAACCTATGTATTAATGGGTGTCAAGTTGGACAAGGCAGTCAATCATGAACACTGCCTGAGCTTCAGTATTTTAAGCCATCTCTTGTTGGGAACATCTGCGTCTCCTTTGCGTAAGTCACTTATTGATTCACAACTAGGTAGTGAAGTTATTGGTGGTGGGTTTGATGATAATCGCGCGGATACTTTGTTTGCGGTTGGATTGAAAGGCACAGAGGCAGAGCATGAAGAGAAAATTCTAGGCATCATTGATTCTACTCTAAACGATCTGGTTAAAAACGGGATAGAAGAGGATATGGTTAGATCGGCTGTCAACTCGGTAGACTTCCGTTTGCGCGAAGCAAACTTTGGCGGTTTTGCGAAAGGAATTGTCTATAATATTCAGGCTTTGAGTTCGTGGTTGTACGGTCAGGATCCCTTCTCGCATTTGAAATTTGAAAAAGTGATGCGGAAAATTAAGAAAAAAGCCAGCCAAGGATATTTTGAAGATTTGATAAGTCGCTATTTAATAGGAAATAGCCACAAGAGTATTCTCATAGCTACGCCACAGGCTGGACTTGGGAAAAAATGGGAAGCTCGTGAGAAGAAAATATTGAAAGAAGTAAAAAGCGGGTTGAACCCAGAAGAAATAAAAGCCCTGATAGAAGAAACGGGGAGGCTTCAGGAAAATCAGTTGAAATCAGATAGTCCTGAAGCGCTTGCTACTCTTCCCTCTTTGGAAATTAGCGATGTGCCGGATACCATAGAGAAGTATCCGCTGGAAATTAAAGGTTCGGATGGGAAGACCATTTTGTTTCACGATTTGTTTACCAATCATATTGCCTATACCAAGATCGGCTTCAACATCAACGCTGTACCTCAGGAAATGCTTCAATATGTTCCTCTGATAGGTACTCTCACTTTGGGTATGGGCACTAAAACGAATTCCTATACTGAGATTTCGAAAAGGATCGGGATTCATACTGGCGGAATTCGCAGTTCTCATTTTTCATCGGCAACGGTTCAAGATAGGCAGTCCATCATTTCCTATGTGTTTTTTAATGGCAAGGCTCTTGTGGAGAAAGTGGACGACTTATTTGATCTCTTCGATGAATTGCTTGCAGAGCATAGTTTTGAAAACAGCAAACGCTTGGTGGAAATAATCCGTAGCGCGAAAGCCGATATGGAAGATGCTATTGTCCCCAGCGGAAATCATTATGTTTTGTCGAGATTACAATCTTATCATTCTCGTCTTGGAAAGTTTGACGAGTTGACCGATGGGATAACCTATTACCGGTTTCTGGAAAGCCTGCTGGAGCAAGTAGAAAAAGATCCGCAGAAAGTAGCAGGTCAATTTAAAAAAGTTGCAGAGCGAATTTTTACCAAACAAAGTATTCTTTTTAATGTTACTTGCGAAGAAAAGGATTATTTGAAAGTTGAAAAACGCATTAACCGCCTATACGATCTTCTCCCGGATGGTAAGTTTGAGGAGGAGGAGTGGGAATTTAATGAAGTTCCTTCAAATGAGGGATTTTTAACTGCTAGCAACGTCCAGTATGTGGGCAAGGGTGCCAACTTGTATGAAATGGGATTCAAATATTCAGGGAAGTTTGAAGTATTGAAAGGACTCCTTCGTACTGGCTATCTTTGGGATAAGGTTCGAGTGCATGGCGGAGCGTATGGAAGCAGCAACTCTTTCGATTTCTTGACCGGTGATTATGGGCTCGTCTCTTACCGTGACCCCAACTTGTCCGAGACATTGAACGTGTATGATGAAATAGCCGAATTTTTAGCCCAGCTTGAAATACCTGCGGAGGAGTTAAAGAAGATAATTATCGGTTGCGTCGGGAAAATGGACCCACCCATGACTCCAGACAGGAAGGGATCAGCCTCTATGATTGATTACCTCACCGGGAGAACACACGAGATGAAGTTGCAGTTTCGTCGCGAACTATTAGCAACCGAGCCAGTAGATTTGAAAAATTATTCAGACCTTTTTCAGAAAATCAGCGATGAGGGAAAGGTCTGTGTTCTTGGAAACGAAAGTAAACTTAAAAAAGAAAAGGCTGTGTTCAGTGAACTGGTTAAAGTTTTTAACTAACCGACTCAGTATGATTTAATATTTTCACAGGACACAAAGTGCTTCTTTCCTGACATCCTAAAGTGAGCGCGCAAATGCCATAGCCTTGTCCATGTCAGGAAGTTTTGATAGCTCTGAAACAATCTCCAAATACCTGACGATTCCTTTAGAATCAAGAATGATAATCGCGCGTGCCAGTAAACGATTTTCTTTAATGAGTAATCCGGTTGATTTCCCAAACTCGGCATCACGATAGTCCGACAGAAAAGTTATATTGTTCATTTTGGTTTTGCTGGCGAAGCGTTTTTGCGCAAAAGGTAGGTCACGACTGATGGTTATCAGATTGGCGATTTTATCCAGTCCTTTATTTTCTTCGCTGAGTATGTGAGTTTGCTTATCGCAGGTGGGGGTGTCCAGAGAAGGAACAACACTCAGTAACGTTACTTTGCCTTTGAACGATTGCAAATCAACCATGTTCAGCCCCAAGTCAGGGAGTAGGACGGTTGGGAGCATTTTCCCAGTTTGTAACTTCTCTCCCGTCAGGGTCAAAGGTTTTCCTCCTAAGGTAATGGTTTGCACTTCCCCACACCATACAGAGCTAGAAAATGTTAAAAAGCCTACTAAAAATATAGATAAATAAGATAGGATTTTTCTGTTCATCTTAGTTCCCCTTTTATTAATATAGAGTCATGGATAATTTTAGCACAATTTCTGGGCTCAAAAAGAATATCAAAGCCTGCACTCTTTGTGAGGCGGATCTTCCCTATCCTCCCAAACCTGTTTTTTCATTTTCAGCGCGATCAAAGATCTTGATCGTGGGTCAGGCTCCAGGAATCAAGGTGCAGGAATCGGGGGTCCCCTGGAATGATGCCAGCGGTGACAGATTGCGCGA
>JAJDBA010000200.1 GCA_029261675.1 Nitrospinaceae bacterium | reverse complement strand
CAATACTACTTTAATATTCCCAAAATAAAGGAGGCCCATCCTTTTCTGCCTATGGTTTGCTCAATAAAATGAACAAGGCGTATTAATTTGCGGTCGTCCTTTAGAAGTTTTTTGACATTGTAATGATGAAAGGAAACCGTTGTGTTTGATTTTACTCCAAAATAGTCCGCTATCGCACGTTGACTTGATCTTTTCTTTTTACAGGCCTTGATCTTGGACCCTTTAATTTTCGTGGTCGGTAAAACCTTCACGAACGCTGTATTCCGCCAGCACCTGGTCTGTTTTGGCGTCGCGGATTTTTGTTTCTTTGGAGGTTGATACGCAAGACGCGTAATCCCGTGCCATCGTTTTTTTATTGTCGGCGGCGAGGGTATACCAAGTCTCCTTTACCCAAATCGTATCTCCCGATTTCGTGGCTCGGTCAATATAATCCCGTTTCATTTCCCGATAATTTATATTTTCACAAATGTGAATGGTGTTTTCATGTCTTTCTACGTTTTCGATAAATCGCTTGTTTTGCTCGGCATACATGGCCGCCTTTTCTGCTGGTGATGGTGTATTCAAGTTCTCAAGTATGATGATATTTAAATACCCAAGAATGATGATGCCCACGATCACATACCAATGATTCCGTTTTATGCCCAGAAATTTAAACTCTGGGTTAAAAGTTCCGCACTTCGGGCATTCCCTGAAAGTATTCGGGAAAGTTCTGCCACATTTGCACGTCATCTTTTTGAGCTCAGCCATGTCTCACCTTATAGGTAGTGTGAAGAGGTCCAGTCTTTCTTGACTGCAAGGGAATTTCAGGGCTTCCAATTGATGCAGTTGTGATTTTTCTTTCTTCACTTGTTCATTCTAATGTTCTTTGAACGGATCTTTCAGGTCGTTTTTTAATTTGAAAATTAGTGCTGAAATGGAATCATCAAATGCTTCTTTGATTCTCCTTCCTCCGCTCGCAGACCAGATTTTAGAATTGGCCTCCTCGTTATTTGATTTTAAGGGGAGAGAATAGGAATGCCTGACTACAGTTTTGTATATCGGGTCCCTGTCATTGGCGGTCTGGCTGTCTTGATCCCTTGAGTTTTTTGAGGCGAGATAAAGTGAAAAGGTTATTTGTGAATTGAGGGATGAAAAATCGGGACTGAGAGAATATTGAGGCTTGATAACCCCAACGGAATCCGAGGCAGTAGTATTTAAAGCCTGGTCCAGGAACTTCTCTTCTTCACCTTGAACCAATTTTAATAAAATCTTTTGAAACCAGGGCGCGCCATTTAAAACGGGTTCCAATTTCAGAAGCAACCTGTCTTCCATTTTATAGTCTGCCAGGGCATTTTTGACAGGTTGTATGATGTCTTCAGCGTCGGAGGCGCGTGAGTTTTCGACTGCAATATCTATCAGAGCCGGAATTATTCCTCCCCCCATTGCAGAGGCGACATTCGATCTCTTGATCTCTGCCCTGATCTCGTTTTGAGTTTGCAAGATGACGAAATCAGTGGAGATGTTTTTGTCTTTATAGGATTTCGCTAGTGGAATATGGTTTTTCCCAGCGCAACCAGAAATGAGAATTAAACAAGCAATCGCAGTTATCTCAAATACACGTAATTTCATCACGACCTCCTTCATGAAGGTTTATATTAAAATGACGATTAATAGATTGGATTTCTTGAAAACGAGAAGCTCCCTTGAAATTGTTCTTTCTATCTGAGTGCAGTGTCTTCATCTTATAGGACATCTTTTTTGACTGTATAGCCGGCCTGTGCCAAATCGTATTGCCGCATGAATTTATTTATGGTGGTGAAGGTAACCGTTTGGATTTCATTTTCATGGTCACCGGTTTTGAAATCCTGAACCAGAAGGGGACCAAAGATGGCCTTCAATGGACTCAGGTGAACCGTTTGAGGTGTGAAGTATTCTTTGGCGTTTACCTTAAGTTGGTCCATATCATCGGTGTTATATAACGCGCTTAGCAATATATCCAGTGTATGTTCGGTGCAATTTTGATATTGGTTATTAAACGGACTGGCGACGACGGAATAGCTAGGGTTGTGGAGTTTATTGTAGGCATCTGACAAAAGGACTTTGAGCAAGGCCTTTTGCAAACCTGGTTTAGGAATGATGATGCCGGCTTTCATCTCTTCCACTCCCAAAAAGTAATCGACTGGAAAATCTTTTACCAGGTCACTTTTATCCAACTCTTCGCTTCTTTGATAGAGGCTATAGATGTGATAGCCCGGGATCGTCCTCCCATCCGCCGTTTTAATTTTGGAGTACACCCAAAACGCCACATGGGTGTAATGGATGCCCAGAGGTAAATCCTCTGGGTTCCTCCCGACGCGGGAGACGATGGCTACCCTTGCCCCTTTCAGGGCAAGGGATTTTTCCACTTTTTTTGCAAAGGAAGCGGTCTCTTCCACCGTGAATTTGAGAGGACCGTCCGCACTGGTGCTCATTCCTGCAAAGGCAGGTGTCGAGAGAGAAATGAACAGGATGCTTGTGACTAGTGACAATAACCGCATGATTATTCCCCCCGCTCTAAAGTTGATGACTTAAGTGTGGTTTCTTTTTCAGATGGAACCGAAGGAGCTGGTCCTGCGGTTACCGTTTCATTAGAAATCGGTAGAGGCGTATTGGCGTAATCCCACATAGCATCTCCAGAATCCCCAAAGGCCTTGCCAACTTCTCCAACTGCGATAAGAGGGACGGCAACGACACCGATGGTCAGTTTTGCTGCTCCTGCTGCGGAGTGGGCCAGGGCTTTCGATCCATGCTGAGACGCCTGAACACTGTGTCCCAGTATTTCACCGGCATTGGCTGTTGAGGCTGAAATGAGCATTGCTACTAGTAAGAGTGGAATGAGTTGGGTTGTTTTCATGATTTAAGCTCCTTTATTAAATATGGTGAAAATTTGTCTTTTGAAAACTATGAACTATGTTCATAAAAAGATAATAGCATCGCTGTGAACCTTGTTCAAGAAAAATCTTCGTCTTTTTATGAAAAAGGGATATTCTTCTAGATATTCATATTTTTGAGGTAGGAATGAAAGCGAAGACAATCAGCGATCACGAGAATTTGAAGGAAAAAATCATTCTATTAGCGAGGGATATTATTGCGGAGGAAGGGCTATCCGCTCTCACTGTCAGGGCTGTTGCCAAAAGGGCAGGGTGCGCCGTGGGAATGGTTTATAAAGTGCTCAATGGAATTGATGACATATTGATTCACGTGAATGCCATAACCCTTGACGACTTACATGGATTAATAAAAGACGCCGTCAAGGGAAAGAAATCCATGCAGAAAATTCTTTCTAACATTGCGTATGTGTACCTGGGTTTTCACAAGAAACATCCACAGTACTGGAGTGCATTGTTCGAATATCACTACGATGACGACTATGAAGTCCCTGAGTTTTTTGACAAGAAAATTGAAGCAATTTTTTTTACGATTGAAAATGCTTTGCTTCCCCATCTGGGAAACGATTCTCACAAAGCCTTTACAACAGCACGGGTACTATGGGCGGGAATCCACGGGATCTGTACTTTGTCTTTGCGGGGATCATTGAGTCGGGTCAAAATAAAAACCGAAAAGGAACTGATTGATCAACTCGTTTTGGGTTGCACTCTTAGTGCAAAATAAACTGAGGTGACGTAAGTAAGGGTTAGAATTTGGATTAAA